>JBAYZR010000078.1:0-11634 GCA_041672425.1 Pedobacter sp.
CCTTGCGGAGACTGTAGCGTTATGCTGCCAATTCCGGTTATTTCTATTCCTTGTTTGAAGGTTATGTCACCACTGTCGGTAGTTATGTACACACTGCCGCCAGACGTCTTGATGTAGGCATCAAGATCGAAATGGCTACCCGTCTGGCCACCCGCATAGAGAGTAACTGCGCCGGTTTTTGCAGCTATTCCATCCGTTGAGACAATAATCGGGCCGTTCAGGGTGCGGATTGAGACAGCGCCTGCGCCGCGCTGGTCAATATTTTCTATTTCAAGCGCATTAACATCTTCTATCGCCACAGCGCCGCTGGATGCCACGTTGCTGTTAACTACCCGCAGTTTGGCAACATCAGTCTCAATAGCGCCATAGATCCCGGAACCAACACCGGTTGCCGCATTGATTACCAACCTGGCGCCGGTTGCGGTTATGTCGGCAAAACCATCAGAAGAGTCAAGAACCGCGCCTGCGTTGCTGGTAATAACAAGATCATTACTACTGGTGGTTATCAATTTGCCAAGGGTAATGTTTGTGCCTGCGTTAATGCCTATGATGCCACTGCCTGCATTAACAATCGTTTCACCGGTCATGGTCAAAGCGCCGCTGCCCGCATTCAGGGTGACATTGCCGCTGGTGGATGTAATATCCGCCTGCCCTGAGAAGATCATGCCATTGGCGGCGGTGATGGTCACGTTACCGCTATTCGTGGTGATGGCCTGATTGAGGTTGATGGCGCCGCCTGCGGTTGTGGTGAGCGTGACGGTATTGCTGCCAGCCGCGGTTATCGCGCCGTTGATGGTCATGTTACCTTTGGATAGGACGGTTAGCGCTGCATCGCTGGTGCTTTCCATGGTGTTAATGACCACGCCGTCAGCCTCAACTATGTCAATTGCTCCGCCGGCAATCATATCAAGCGTGTCGGCTTCAATTTGTCCGCTGATGGATGTTGCCGCATTCAGAGTCACGGCAGTTGCCGTGGCGGTATTGCTTATAATATTGATTTTGCCGGTTTTTGAGGTAATCGAGATTGTACCTATCGTCCCTGTCAAGCTGGTGATGGTTATGTCGCCATCCGCTACAATGGTAAGATCGCCGCCATTCATATTGAGGCTGCCCAGATTCAGCACACCAGTCTGGATTACGGTAAAGTCACCGTTGCCAGTCATGTTAACCACAAGGTTCTGAACCGCGGTGTTTATGCTGACATCATTTTTGGCGGTAAGGTTAAGGGTGTTCGCTGTAACCTTGTCACCCAGGGTAAGCCCCTCACCGGCTGTCAGGGCAACCAGAGAACAAACCTGATCCACTTTGCCAATCGGAGAGACAACAACCAGATCCTTGCCCGCTGTCAGCGTAATAACGTCTCCTGCAAACGTAGGCAGGTTCACGACTGTCAGTGTGCCGGTGGCGCTCGCGCCAAAGACCCCGGCAACCGAGCGGTCCGGCAGTACCAGCACTTTATCGCCGGTAAAGGTAAGTGAGCTTGCCGCACTGCGGTTGATAGCCATGGCGCTGAAGGTAAACGGAGTATTGGCTGTATCAGCCGTCAGAGTCAGGCCGCCACTTGCGGTATCAGTTATTGTAGCCGTGGTGGCGCCTGCATCAATTTGTGTCTTAAGCGCATTAAGTACGGTTGTCCAATCGCTGCCGGTAGCCGTATATGTAGCCCCGTTGATCGTCACTTTGTAATCATAACCGGAACTTGGCGAACCACCGAAGGTAACGGCGCTTACCTGTTTTACCGAGGAACCGGCTGTCTGTGAGGTAGTGGCTGCGCCACCGTTCGTAACCGTTGAGGTTATTGATTGCGTTACTGTTACAGCATTGATGGTGAAAGCCGTATTGGGGGTATCCGCTGTGAGGGTCAGCTTGAAGTTGACGTCATCAATGGTGGCAGTGGTTGCGCCGGCATCAATCAAGCTCTTCAGTTTTGTGAGTACGGACAGTGCAGAAGCAGTGACACCAGCCTGGCCAACGGTCGTCGTATAGGGAATATCATCTATAGTCACGGTATAGCTGTAACCAACCGTTACCGGTACGGACGTATCAAAAACAACATCGCTTATCTGTGTTATCGAAACACCCGCCTCTGTTGTCGGGATGGCCCCGGATTTAGCAACAGCGCCTTGCAATGTCACGGTCACAGCATCAATGCTGAACGGAGTATTGGTGGCTTTTGAGGTGAGGGTTAAAGTGTGATTGACGTCATCAGCAGCGACTGTCACCTTGCCAACAGTGTGATCGGAACTAAACGGAGTATTGACCACTTTGGCGGTAAGGGTCAGTTTGAAATTATTTGCATCAGCTGCGGCTGTGACTACAGCCGAACCATCAGCAGTTATCATGGAAACAATCTTGCCGAGTATGGATGACCAATCTGCCGAAACACCGGCCACTCCTACCGTAGCAGTATAGTCGGTTGCGCCGACAGTCACTGTATAGCTGTAGCCTGTCGCGATCGGATCGTTATCAAAAGTCAGCTCCGATATCTGTTTCGTGTCAACATCAGCGCGAGCGGTCTGCTCGTTTGTGCCGGAAGGGATGTTTTCCAGTGCCGATTTAAGATCGGCAAGCTGGGCCGACCAGGTTTTGGCTAAAATATGCACTTCACTGCCGGTAGCGGTAAAAGATGAATTCGTTGTTTTTGCGGTCAGGACAAGCCGCTTGTTTCCTTCATCAACTGTCACCGTTAGTTCGGGTTCTCCTGCGGATACATTAAATCTTAGCGCTTCAAGAATAGTTGCCCATGATGTCGTAACAGTTACTCCGTTGACTACTTTGCCCACATTAACGGTATAGGGGTTGTCTCCGACCATTGCAGTGTAGATATTTGTGCTGTCCAGAACCAGATAGGTCAGGTATGTTTTCTGGGCTACACCAGGAGCTGCTGCCGTGGGTGTGGATTGCACCGCCACTTCCTGCGTAGTCACGCTAGCGACAGTGATAGGCAGAGCATCCATCACTACGGTGAAAACAGCGCCGACCGGCATGGAAAAATTACCGAAATCAATAACACTCTGCTGGGCAACACCAGCTGCGGCCTTAACCGTTGGGATGGAACCGTTTTTGGTTACTACAGTTGCCGAGGTGACACCCACCACTCCAACCGTGAAGGGGGTATCTGCAACATTGGCTTGAAGTGAAAGTGAGTAGCTTCCCGCCGTTGGCGTACCGGTAACAGCTTCGCCGGCCTCAATCAGGTAATCCAGCCCGGTAAGAACTGAAACAGCTGAATTCCAGGCATTACCAACAGTCTGGCTGTAGACAGTAGCCGTAGCGCCGATAGCTGTTTTGAGACCATCTGCAATATTTGCAAGGGTGTTTCCGGCCAAAGCGGTATATGTTTTTACCACCCCACCTATGTTGATTGTGTAAATTCCGCCGTCAACCGCTGTGAGACTCGACAGGTTGATTGTGCGCCCTGCCTCTGTTGTGTTGCCCACGACGACTTGATCCAGGGCGCTGATTGGAACCAGATACAGACCAGAGACCACGATAGGCACAATACCGGCGTTGCTGGTTATTGTGATCGTGTTGGTACCGGATGATGCTGCGGTAAAACCTTTAGCTGTTATGTCGGCAGCCAGTCCGGTAGCAATTTTGGCAATTGTGTTATCAGACGCCAGCGCGGTGTAGCTGCAAACAGTACCGTTTATAGTAGCTTTGTAGATGCCGCCGGTCTCTACCGTTACCCCGGTGAGATTGATAGTTCTGTCAAAGTTGGGGTCGGCAATGTCCGCTGCGTTAATTACGGCGCTGCCGGTCACACCATTGTTGGCAGAGACCAAAATGGCAAAGGTTCCAGCGCCGTTTGTTATGTCGATCTGTTTATTGTTAGCGCCGTTCACTACGGCAGTATATGTACCACCATTGATCTTGCCGACAAGGTCTGCAACAATTTCCACCATGGTTTCAGAACCCGTAGCGACATGGGTAACTGCCGGGGAGTTGCCGACTGTTACCGAATAGGTAGCGCCAGTAACCACTGAGATCGAGCTAAAATCCACTGTCCGGTCAAACGCAGGGTCGGCAATATCGGCACTGTTTGGCGTCACTGCGGCAATACCGGGTATCGGCGCCCATTGCTGGGCATTTACGGTAATTTGTGTAGTTGCCGGAACACCTGTAACAAATATGATCTCATTATCCCCTACCCTTGCCGAATAGTTATGATCATTGACAACAACAGTAACCATGTCGCCAGCGGTCAGGGCATTACCGGCAAAAACTATATCCGACACCTGTTTAACAGATATACCTGGCGACTGGATAACAGCGCCCGTAACAGCAACCGCATTGGTTACGTCACCGGATTCCATCTTTTCAACCTGTACCAAATCAACCGTGAAACTCTTATTAACATCGACGCTTTCAAGGATCAGCTTCCGTTGAGCCGCCACCACCGTTACGGCAATTTTATCGGGTGAGGAACCGGCTGCCTCTATCCCGGTCTCAAAGGCAGCAAGGACAGATGCCCAGGTATTGGTTACTCCACCAAATCCTGCTTCAACAACGTAAACTGTCTGCACACCACCCGCTGTTAACGTTAGCGTATATCTATAGGCTGGACTGCTGGCCAGGTCGCTATCGAGGATGTTGGCAAAAACAACCTCGCTGATCTGCCTGGCATCAGTGCCTGCCGGAGTTACTGTGACGGATGTAGCTGGCACAACGCCGCCGCCTGATGAATTCGCGTTGCCCTGATCAATCGTAGTGGTTCCGGTAGTGACACCACTTGTCCCAACCTTGGTGAAGGCTACCTCCAGCTTTGCAGCATCACCGGTATCAGTCGGGTCGTTAATCACCGTATAAGCCGGAGAACCGCTGGAATCACGCAGAGTAATCGCGTATGCAAAAATATCCACATCATTGAGCGCTGCATCGGCAAGTTCGACAAGTAATCCGGCAGCGTCCACCGTTACGGTTGCAGTCGTCTTCTGTGCGCCGGATGCCGTAGCCGCTTCAATATAGCCGATCTCAATATTTTTGCCGGCGTTGAGAACAATACTGTTAGCCGAGCCATCCTTGACTGTTTCCACACGATTAGCGGTCATTTTACCGCCAGCGGTAACGGAAACCGCGCCGTTATAGGCGCTGACAAGGTTGATAATCAGGTCATCAGCTTCATTGATAGTGACATCACCTGAAACCATAGAAGTTGCGTCTATGGTTGTGACGAGGGTATTGAGCAGCATGGCGTTTTTGGCCAGGACATCGAGATTGGTGGCAATAAAGACCGAACTGCTGTCGCTGGCGAAGTTGCCGGCTTTCAGGAACATATCCCGCTGAGCCGCCACGATACCGCCTGTGATGGAAAGTGTGTGAGCAATGACGTCATATGTAACACCGGCGGTATTTTCGACAGCAACCGTTTCAGGGTTGTCCATTAGCTTTTCAACCAACTGAATAGTGATATCCCGCGCCTTATCAAAGCCGCTCACACCACCGATGTAGCCGGAGATTGTAAGATCCGACTGTAGATTTATGCTGATATCATTCTTGGCGCGAATCTCGAAGTTGTTGGAATCAATACCTGATGCCTGAATATTGATAAAGCCGGAAGCCTGCGACGTGATCGGATAGGTATTGGTAGCTGGATCAAACGTGGAGATATCAATCGTTTTTTCACCACGGGCAATAATTACAACCTTGTCAATATTGCCGTCACCGGCAACTATATCGCCTTTTACCGTAACGTTACGGGCCGAGTTCAACTCCAGATAGTCGCTGGCGGTCAGCGTTCCGTTAATAGAAATGACATCGCCGGTCTCAATTATAATGCTCTTCGAGGTGAGGTTTGCTGTCGGGATCAGTTTGGTGATCCCGGTGCTGGTGGCGGCGCCGCCGAATTGGAAGTAATCTCCGGCCCGGTATTCGATCAGGTCAGGCGCGTTAAAGAACCTGTACAGATCAATAACCTTGGCCGCCTTAAAGGAGATGCCGTTTGAATAATCAAGGCTATTGTTGCTGTCAGGAGTGATAGAGCTCCAGCCCGTTGGCTTCAATACCTGTACATTTTCCAGGTCGCTTATCAGCTTGATGGTTCCACCGCGCAGCAGTGATGATGCGCCCACCAGCAGGTTGTTCTGGGCTTCAATCGTAACCGTGGTTGAACTATTCTTGGCGGTAGTTATCGTACCGACACCCAGGCTTCTGTTCCACTCTTTATAGCCGTCGAAATCCCGCAACCAGATGTCTCCGCTGGCTGTGGTGGCGCTGATAATATCGTTGACCGCTATCTCCATACCCAGAATACCGGAAAAGGCAGAAAGCGTCAGCGTATCAGCCACCAGATCAACCTCTGCATCGGAGAACGTTTCTTCGATCTTGCCACCTGTTGATGTCAGGGTGATGTCACCGAGGGAACTGACAGAAACAATTGTATTACCGGAACCATCCTTTGCCGTGCCGAAATCCGCGTCGCTGGTAGCGTATACACCCGCCACAATATGGCGCACCCCGATGTTTCCGGCTGCGGTTACAACGATATCATTTGCATCGGAATTACTGGAAAGCACAACCTCCGCAAGATCAACTGCTCCACTGGCGGTCAGTGTAAAGTTCCCTTTAACAACCGTTACGTTGTCAACGGTCATATTTTTGGCCGACTGCGTAACCGTAACATTTCCAACGGCCTTGGTTTCGATGGAAAGTGACGAAACATCTGTTCTGAGAGTAACCCCACCGATGGCGCTGACCGTCAGGACATCCGCAGTCAGAACACCGGATGTTTGAGCAACCATACCCTGAGATGTGAGTGCTATATCGCCCAGGCCACCTGTAGCGACATTAATGAGAGTAATGGCCGATGCGGCAGATCCCTGTGTGCTGAGCGCCGCCAGGGTTATATCGTTACGGTCGGTCGCGCCGAGCGTATTTACTTTGGTGGCAATGATATCGCCAAGCGCCTTGACGGTAATAAAGCCGTCTTTTGCCGAAAGGTCAGCCAGAGTCACCGCCCTGGCGCTGGAAATATCAATATCTCCGACATCGGAAATAGCGACATTCAGATTGGCAGCCATTGTGACCGCACTGAAACCGTTGGCGGAACCAACCGTCAGGGTTGTTGCCGTTATAAAGCCATCCGCATGACTGATTTTCCCGGATGTTGCGGTCAGAGTAACCAAATCGGGAGCAGTTACCAGAGCATTATTTGTCAGCGCAATGTTTCCGCCGACAGAACCTGCTGAAATGCTGACATCGCCGCTTGCGGCAGTAACCTTCAAATCAAGATAGTTGCCGGATGTGATTGTACCGTCCTTGACATTCCCCTGAGAGGCATCGCCAGCGCTCACGGAAACATTATTGAGCGCGGTGATGGAGCCGCCAAGTGATATATCACGGGCTGCGGCAATGCTGATTGTATCACCGGCTTCAACAAAACCGGCCAATGTTATCCCCTGTTTTGATGTCAGGATAATGTCACTGGTTGCTGCTTCCGTGGTTTTGATTTGTGAACTGCCGCTCAGATTCAAATTCGCGCCGGCGTTAAGGTTGACACTGTCTTTCGCCTCAACATACGACAGCATGGTTTTGCCGTCAGAGCGGACAGAGCCTTTCACCGTCAAGGTATCCACCGCACTGGCCGTCAACACGCCGGTAGAGATTACACTGCCGCTTATGGTGCTGTTTTTGCCGGAATCAATGGTTATTGTCCCTGCATGGATAGAGTTACTGCCATACGCCCCGAGTGTGGATGAGTTGTCATTGTCCTTCTCTGTCCAGGTCTGTGTTTCGGTTGTAATAACCGGAACCGTATCCCAATCGGTAACATCCCGCGGTGTCAAGGTAACAATCGTTTGCTCGGTTGTGGCGTATATAGCGCGATAGTCGTAAATATCGGTGGACTGGGTCACCAACTGGTAGCCAAGCTTTATCCTGGTGTCATAGATATCGTGCCAGTTTGAGGTCCAATCGTAGGTATAGTCATGCTGGGTTTCATCGATGGTAACCTTTATTTTATCCTGCCAATACCAGTAAAGATTATGGTAATAATTTTTAGCAGGACCTAACGCAATGTAATCCCAGTCTAAAACACCTTTAAGTGATATCTGATGATCAGCCGTTCTCTGACCGATTGGCGCAGTGGAACTCGAACCAAAATGTTTATGCCAGTTTACCGTATCATCCCAACTGGAATTATAGACCTCGTAGCCGCCACGTTTCAGATCACCTTCATCCGGGTCATCATTCCAACCATCATTATCGAATCTATCAGCGCCACCGAAACCATATGGGTTCGTCCAATAGCTGAAATTCCCCACATTGGCAGCTGTCCGGGTCGTTTCGTCGATTTTTACCAGGCTCTGGGTATTGTTGCTAAGGTCTGATTTAAGGACGCCATCGACCCATATATCACTGGTGTAACGAGTCTTGATTCCCTGCGGGTCTGTGACATCCACTAAACCGGATGTTGTCCACTGCCAGTTGGGATCACGGTTGCGGTCAGTTGCTCTGGCCGCAGCCTGGTTAATGGCGTCAAGTTCGTTTGCAATCTCATACTTACGGAAACCGCTGCCATCTACATTGGCAGTGGAGCGGGTTCCGGTTCCTTGCGCCGCATTCGTATAGGCAGCAGTACTGTTCACGGCTTCCTTATTGTAAGTAACCGCCCAACGGGCGTTATCAGTATCACTATCAGCGGATGAAGTCTTGCTGTTCCACATCGCTTCCAGAGCTGCATCGTCTGTGATTACAGCGCCGGAGTAGGCGTTCTTGCCGGTCAGGTCGGTTTCGACACCAAGTGTAGTACTGGTGTTATTAAAGCGTGACTTATCCTGAGTATAGTCAATATCTGCTTCATCCTGATAGCGGCCTATATATTCGCCTGCGGTATGACCGGCCATAGCAGTGGCGCTCAACCATGTACCACCTGCACTGGTACCATCGGTTCTGTTCGGATCATCAGCAAGGTACAACGCCTCACCCTGACTGATTACATTCAGAATATCCTCATTGGCCCCTTCCGGCATCACGATGTACTTGTCTTTCCAGCCTGCCACTTCGATGCGATAGATCTTTTCCGCGTTGTTCTTCCAGAGCGGATCAACATGATTTGTCGTCGGGGTTCCGTTAATAGTCTGTTCCAGCGAGACCTGATGGGCATATGTAGTCCCGTTTATGGTTGTTCCATAGTCAAACTGGTACAGCGCCATATAGCCGGTATTGTTAAGCACCGCCTGCTTCTGGGCGTCATTCAGCGCCTGGAACTCGCGATAACCGGCAAGTTTGTAGTTTCCGGTAACCGCGGTAGCTGTACGGGCAGGCAGAGCCTCACTGCCTGCCTTGGTCCAGTCAATCAGGTCATTGAAGTAATCAATCCCTTCCACCAGGACCTCACGGAACTTGGCGCCGTCCGGGGCATTGGGGTTGTAGTAGCCGATCTGCTCCAGGGTTACATCCATCCGGTAATTTTTGTGACCGACAACAACCTCCTCAGTGCCGGTCTGCTCGGTAATGAGGGTTTTAGTTATTTTTATGTCATTTTCCGTATGCGTTCCGGCATACACCTGGGTATAGCCGGTAATAATTTCAATCGTCCTTGTTCCGGTGGTGATAACCGGAATAACAAACGCAGCGGTGGCGGTTCCGGAATTATCGGCATTGATGTTGATGTCGCCACCAGCTTTCAGATTGACACTGCCGACTGCGGTGAGGGTACCGCTCTTGCTGATTGTGATTGAACCGTTGCCGAGCTTTGTCCGATCAATAACACCAGTCAAAACGTCAAGCGTCCAGTCACGGGAAACACCGGAGTTGATGTCTATGCTGCCGCTGCCTTTGGAATCAATCGCACCGGTCAAGGTAGTTGCGACGACCGAGTTGAGCAGAATACGTCCCGTACTGCCCAGGATATTGTCGATGATGCCGTCGACACGAATTGTGGATGACAGGATGTGCAGGAGACCATTGGCCCGCAGAATGGCTGCGGATGGCGGATTAACCACCGGATCGGAATCAGGCGCAAGATAGACCGTCCCGGTTGCATTCAGGAACATGGTGGAAGTCATGGTACGGACAAAAATCCTGCCACCCTCAAAGACATTGATGTCTTTGGCCGTAACAATAACGCTGTCGCCGATATCGACAGATCCGGAAACCGTTACGGATTTGGCCGTTGAGATTACGTCGAGCGCTGCAACATTGGCGATATATTCAGTGGAGGGCTTGGTCATCTGGCCGATAACGCCCTGGAGGAAAATCGAGTCTATGGCGGAGAGATGGATCTTGCCGCCAGCGGCGGTATCGAGCGTTCCGCCGGAGACCCTGGTTGTGCCCAAAGCGTCCAGGATCACCGGTGTAACCAGTATGCCGATGCCAGTGGTATCTGTGCCTCCATGAATGGTAAGCTCGTCGTTCGCCTTGACGAAACCATCCACAAACACCAGCGAATCTGACAAAATTGACACATCCGAACCAGGATCTTTTGATTCGACAACACCCAAAATCAGAATATCGCCGACAGCAGCAAGCTTCAAGCTGCCCACTGTACCGGTTGCATCAACAAGAACAGCGCTCTTTTCGGAAAGAGTTATGCCGACCCCAAGAGCATCTTTGCCTGCGGAAATGCTGACACTGCCGGTTGACGCAATTGTTCCGCCAACGGTTACGGTAATATAATTATTTGTTACATCAAGCCCTTGACCACCGATGATAACAGCTTCGTCAGTCGAGATTGAAACAGTGCCGTTGTTGCCGCTCCAGACAGATCCTGAAGTTACGTCATATTTGTAACCGGCTCGTAAACTGCCCATAACAGCAAGTTTATCGGCAACTATATTTATCTTGCTGTCTGCCGCTTCACTGAAAACAAGCGCATCAGCAGCCACAATCATCTGGCCGCCAATGTTAAATTCAACCAGACGGTCGGCGGAAATAGTGGCGGCCATCGGGTTTGTGGACGAAGCTGTAAGCGCTGCATCCCCCAGGAGCAGGTCACCAGCACTGTTGATGGTAATCCGCTGGCCACTTCCTGCAATGAGACTGGTGTTGTGGATACTGACATCATCACCGGCAGAGACAAGCAGCGAACCGGCCAGAGAGAGGTCACCGTGGATTACCACCGCCCCGGTTGCATCCACCATTATCTCATTGTCATAAGCCGCCGCAGTAAAACGGGTGCTTCTGACGATACCTTCAATATCGACATTTTTACCGGACAGGAGCAGTTCTCCGGCGGTCTGGATGTTACCGGCGCCCTGTATCGTAACGCCATGCAGCGTGTATTCCTTACCAATTATCCAGAGTGCGCCTTCGGTTGAGGTAATCTGAAGAGAGCGCAACAGTGGGCTGTCAACGCCGATGGCGCTGTTGATGTCAACGTTGTTCAGGCCGGTAATACTTATGACGCCGTCAGAATCAATCGTATTGAAATGACTGGTACCGTGGGTGTAGATGCTGACCTCACCGGCTTTTACCGTTGTTCCGGCGGTAATGATAATGTCATCCTGGGCAAGCAGATCGCCCCGCAACTCAAGCGTATCCTTGGCATTTATGACGATGTCGGCGCCAGCGCCGCGCGCTATCAGATCACCCCAGACAACGCCGTTATCACCAGGGTTCAGGATTATGCCGCCTTCAAGCGTTTCAAGTGTGCCGGTAACATCAAGCTCGAAATCCTGGCTGCCATCAGCCTTG
>JBAYZR010000079.1:0-11608 GCA_041672425.1 Pedobacter sp.
CTTGGAGCAGGAGGTGGCCCGGCTCAAAAAGGAGGGGGATACTCGTCGCGAGCAATTGTCTGTTGTCCGTGAGCGGGTTACGGCCATCCGGGTGCAAACCGCTACGCTCCTGGAGCAACACGAGGCCCATTTGCGCAGCCTGGCCGACCTGGAACGGCGCTCGCAGGAGCTTTCGCAGCGTATGGCCGATGATTGTCAGGAGATGAAAAAGGTGGTGGCTGAACGGACTGAGCTGGAAGAATTGATCAGCGCCTCTACAGAGCGGCTGGAAGGGTTGATCCGCCATCAACTGGAAGCCGAAAACCGCGTGGCAACGATCCGGTCTTCATATGAATCGGTTGGCAGCGCGATGACCGCTGCCGAGGCACGGGCGAGGCAACTGAGACGGTCCGCCAGACCCAGGCCGACCTCAATCTGCGCTTCTCTGCCCTGAGCATGCAGGCCGAGCACTTGGAGCGGGGCCTGCTGGAACGAAGCCGCATCCCAATGACCGAGGCCTTGGCAAAGCTGGAAGTCACCGAATTCGACGAAAGCGTCAGTCAGGTGCGCAGGTTGGAGTTGCAGAAGCTGCTGGACGATATGGGCGAGGTCAATCTGATGGCAATTGAAGAGTGCGCCGGAATGGAGGAGCGTTTTACCTTCCTCAACTCGCAAAAGGATGACCTGGAAGAGTCGTTGCGAAGCCTGCAGCAGGCCATCCAGCGCATCAACCGCACTACCCGGCAGCGCTTTTTGGAGACCTATAACCAGGTCAACGCCAAGTTCCAGGAGGTTTTTCCCCGCCTGTTCTGTGGAGGGCAGGCTGAGTTGCGTCTGACCAACGAGGAAGATCTGCTGGAGACCGGCATTGACATCATCGTCCAGCCTCCGGGCAAGAAGCTACAGAACGTGACGCTGCTTTCGGGCGGAGAGAAGGCGCTAACGGCCGTGGCGCTGATTTTCTCGATCTTCCTGATCAAGCCGACCCCCTTCTGTTTGCTGGACGAGGTGGATGCGCCGCTGGACGACGCCAACATCGCGCGCTTTAACGAAATGGTGCGGGAGATGAGCGCCATTTCCCAGTTCATTATCATCACCCACAATAAGGCCACCATGCAGGTGGCCGACACCCTGTACGGCATCACCATGGAAGAGCCGGGAACTTCGAAGGTAGTCTCTGTGAGGCTGAACTAATACCACTCCGACAGTTGCATAAATTCCAGGTTTCATTTTAACCTTCTCAGGTTTGTTCTCCTCTTGACCTTGCACATGATAAATCTCTTTTTCGTTTGTTCGGGTATCGATACCCTGCCATAGTTTTGCTAAGGTTCACTCCGTCTTGTTTTCTTCATGCGCAGGACACGTTCTTTTACCGTAGTGAGGAGCGTTCTGGCCCAGATGAATTCGGTGGCCAGTATCAACAAACCAAGCGGGATAACAACCACCGCAGGCCCAGGCAACACGATCATGGCCACCCCGATAATCAAGACTGTGAAACCAGCCACTATTATTATCAAACGCCTGACTTGTCCAAACGTTCTAATGATGAGATGTTTCACGATACAGTCCCTTACTCACCAAAAGTAATTTCTACATTACCGTACCGCGTCCTTAACTTTGTCTCCGGCCTTTTCGATCTTCTCGCCGGTTTTTTCGACCGCTTTGTTAATCTGCTGACCGGTTTTGTCTACAGCCTTATCCATTTCCCTGCCGGTTCGTTCCATCGGCCCCTCTTTTTTCTCACAGCCGGTTACTGAGACTATCAGGATACCCAGTATCAGTGCTGCAAGTACACTCCTGCTGATTTTCGTCATGGTGTGACCGGATAGCGAGCCAGGTTTGTCCGGAAATCCGTATCGACCGTCGCATCTTTCATCAAGGCGCCAGCTGCCATCGTCGGTTTAAAAATCAGTCGATACGGTGAGTTCGGAGTTGCCACGGCTGCCAACGAGAAATATTGAATATACAAGAATACGCATGGTGGTTTTCCAAAGATCTGTCAAATGACTGGTACGTGAAACACTCCGGACATTGAACGACAGTCAAACCACAATACTCCGGTCTGGAAGCCTGGTTCCGCAACGTCATAAAGTTGATCTTCTTAATGGGCTGTTTTGCCCTTGCCTGCATTGTAATCGGCTACGGCTGTACCCCATCCCAAAAGTGCCTTGTTGCAATCTGTGCGATCCAGGATCACCTCGATGAAGGTGAGTCCCTTGAAAGTTTTGGACTTTTTCAATGCCGCCACCAATTCCTTTTCAGTGCGCACCACCTGGCTGAGAATGGGGGACTGGCCCTTCAAGGTTTCAACCATGGCAGCGTATTTCCAGTTCTGAAGGGTGTTATAGGGGCCGTCGTGGATCATCACCTCGATGGTGTAGGCCCCGTTGTTCATGAGAAAGATGACTCCCGAATAGTTGTAGCGCAGGAACGTGGACACCTCCTGGGCGGTCATCTGGAAGGATCCGTCGCCGATGAGCCCGATAACGCGTCTTTCAGGGTTGGCAGCGGCCAACCCCAGAAAGGCCCCTACGGACCATCCGATAGAGCCGTACTGCATCTGGATTTCGAATTTGCAGCCATCCGGCAGGTGAAGGTCCATGCCATTGAACCAAGAGTCCCCGGTTTCGGCCACGACGGTGGTCGTGCCATCCAGGATTTCATTGATGTGATGGAACAGACGTCGAGTGGAAAGGGGAAGTTCCTCGGCCACCGACGGGAGAGCCACGTGGGCCGTCTCCTTGATGCGCAGATAGGCGTCCAGGGAGGTGGGGTTGGCAGTGAGCTTCGAGGCAAGACCTGTCAGAAATTCAGAAAGCACGATACCGTGATAGACTTGGCCTTCCACGAGAATGCGTTCGGGCGAGGCTTCCACCAGTTTGGCTGGCTGAATGAGAGCCGAAAAACCCACGGTCGTGTAGTCGCTGAAGACCGGTCCGGCGAAAAGATAGGCATCGCTTGACTCCACCACTTCCCGGCACCCCGGCGAACTGGCGCTGCCCCAGTAAATCCCCATGAACTGGGGGCTGGTTTCAGGGAAGAAACTTTTGGCATTTGGCATGCACGCAACTCCGTAGGAGCATTTCAAAGCCAGGGCTTCAAACTCCCCTCTGGCGGCCCCAGTTCGAAGCCGACTGCCGGCCACCAGGACCGGCTGCCGGGAACCATTCAAAAAAGCTGAAACGTGTTCCAGAGCTTTTTTCAAAGAACCAGGATCGCTTTTACGGGTTGGCGTCAAAGACAGTGTGTTGGGCCTGGAAATCAGGGCGCTGGCCAGATTACAGGCTATTTCGATGTACACCGGCTTCCGGGCGCAGAGCGCGATGCGGATTGCTTCGTCGATGTGAAAGGCCGCGGTGGAAGCCTCGCGGATTACCACCGCGTGGGCAGTGATCTCCTTGTATACCAATAGGACAAACGTGTCCTCATCCTCGGGCCGGGCCAGGGTGTGATGGAGTACCCGGTTTTCCATGAGTGAGTTGACATTGGGTCCCCCGGATATGACTATGACCGGTAGGTCTTCCGCATAGGCCCCCGCGACGGCATTCACCGCGCTCAATCCACCCACCCCAAAGGTAAGCACCAGGGCCGCCACGCCATTCTCCCTCGCGTAACCGTCCGCCGCGTACCCGGCATTCAGCTCATTGCAGCAATTGATCATCTTCAACCGGGGATTCTTCAGCAGTTCATCCAAAAGAGACAAATTGAAATCTCCCGGGATTGCAAAGTAATCTCTGACCCTCACCTCTTCCAGGCGCTGTGCCAGATAGTTTCCTACGGTCACTTGATTCATATGAACTTCTCCTTCTTACTGATGTGACAACGCATCAACGTGTCGAGGATGATCTGCGAACGGCACGCTAAAGCCCGATCTGTTTCATGGTCTCGCGCATGAACGCGGGGAGATCGACCGGTTGCCGGGATGTGACCAGATTGGCGTCAACCACCACCTCCCGGTCCTCATAGAGCGCCCCGGCCTCTTTCAGCTCATCGGCCACCGACTTGTAACAGGTTGCATGTCTCCCCCGCAAAAGACCGGCGCTGATCAAGATCTGTGGTCCGTGACAGATTGCTGCAACCGGTTTGCTGTGATCAAAAAAACTCCGGGCAATCTCGAGAGCCTTCGACTCTTCTCTCACCACTGTCGGCGCTTTTCCACCTGGCAAGACCAGGAGTGTATAGTCGTCAGGGTTGACCTCGTCGAAGGTTTTGTCCACTTCCACTTCGTAGCCGTGCTTGCCCGTGATATTCCCGCGGGTCAGGGAGGCCACCGTCACTTCGACGCCTGATTCCTTCAACCGGTAGTAGGGAACCAGCAGCTCAGAGTCTTCAAAATTATCCGCACTTATAATCAAGGCTTTCATATTTCCTCCTGGAAAATGGCGATCGTATTTATGTTTGACGCAACACTTCAGCTTCCTTCCCATCAAGCTTTTACAAGCTGTGACTATTTGGCCCGCAAGTACTGGTTCGGCCAGGGCGTGTCCACATGCAGTGTCTTGGCGGCATGGAGCGGCCAGTAGGGGTCGCGCAGCATCTGCCGCCCCAGCAATACGGCGTCAGCCTGGCCGGTGGCCACTATCTGTTCAGCCTGGGTCGGCTCGGTAATGAAGCCGACCGCTCCGCTCGCAATCCCAGCCTCAGCCCGAACTCTGGCCGCAAAGGGGACCTGGAAGCCGGGACCGAAGGGAACAGGTTCATTCGGCACCGCAAACCCTGAAGAACAGTCGATCAGGTCCACTCCGATCTCCTTCAACTGCCTGGCCAGAATCACTGACTGGTCGATATCCCAGCCGTCCTCCACCCAGTCGGTAGCCGAAATCCGGACAAAAAGTGGCAGTTCAGCCGGCCACTCCTCCCGCACCGCCAGGGCGACCCTCAAGGGGAAACGCAGTCGGTTTTCCAGACTGCCGCCGTAGTCATCCCCCCGATGGTTAACCAGCGGAGAAAGGAACTCATGGAGCAGGTAGCCGTGGGCCATGTGCACCTCAACCATCTGGAAACCGGCAGTAAGCGCCCTACGTGCTGCGGCGCGGAAATTGGCTTCGACCTCGTCCATTTCGTCCAGTGTCATGGCACGGGGAACTGGATAACCCACATCAAAAGGGGCGGCACTTGGCGCAAGCGGCTGCCAGCCGCATGCCTCCATCCCCAGTGGGCTGCCGCCGAGCCACGGCAGTGAACACGACCCCTTGCGACCTGCATGGGCGAGTTGGATCCCCGCTACGGAACCCTGCTCTTGTATGAAGCGGGTGATCGGTACAAACGCCTTGGCATGGGCGTCGCTCCAGATCCCGCTGTCGTCCGGGCTGATGCGCCCCTCGGGGCTTACCGCGGTTGCCTCAACCATGACCAGTCCAGCGCCACCCACGGCACGGCAGCCGAGATGAACGAGATGCCAGTCAGTGGGTAAACCTTCATGACTGGAATACTGGCACATAGGGGAAACGAAAATTCGGTTGCGAAAAGTAATGGACCGCAGTGTAATGGGTGAAAAAAGAATGCTCATGATTTGTCTCCACGTATTTGGTTTTCATGCTGTTCCTCTCAAGTTAAGAAGCGATTAAAGTTACCAGTACCGCTTTTGCTGCTGCCTCTGACGACGCATAGAGAGTCGTCAGCAGGATTCCAACTACAGCCAGCCAGCCGTTTTCGACGTCCGATTGTGGCAAGGCTGGTTTGCCGACCATAATGTCAGCCAGCACGAATAAGCAGATCTGGAACGCATGAGATCTGCTCGCCAATAGACATTTTGATGAGTCTACTTGTCTTAACTGCATCTATAAACGATACATCGGGACACCTCAGTACTCTTTAAGGTTACTGAATTCGGCTGAGGCCAGGAAGTTTTTCGGGGACTCGACGAAAGAGTAAATATTCTTGACGATGCTCAAGTGTTTACGCTCCTCCTTGGCAATCATAAGCAGAATCTCGCGGGTATTCTCATCCTTAGACTGCCCTGCCAGATCCACATAGAATTGGACACCTTTCTCCTCTTCCTTTACGATTTTCAGATATGCATCTGATTCCTCTAGCGGTTCGACCTTGAGGTTGTGTTTTGCAAGAAGGGGCTTGAAATGGCATGCCGCACCCTGCAAGTCCTTAAACTGGGTCTTCATGGGCGCCAGATTTTCCTTCAACTTCACCAGAGCATCGTGATGTTCCTGTTCGGATTCCGCCAACATTGTGAAAAGATTTTTCAACTCTGGTACGGCGGTATTCGCAGCCAGTTTTTCGTAATACACCCGGGCTTCCTCTTCCATCTTGATTGCACAATCAAAAATATTCATGGTGATCTCCTTTTCGTTTACTTTTCCATATTATGTTGGAAGTTGAGCTTCTCATCGCCATAGCTTGACGCCACGATCTTGGTCGTCGGGATCAGATGCCCCACAATTTTACTCGCTGGAAGATCATCGGTAGATTCACCTTCATCCAGTGCGTACACGTCATACATCACTTGACCGACCGGATAGCGAGCCAGGTTTGTCCGGAAATCCGTATCGACCGTTGCATCTTTCATCAAGGCGCCAGCTGCCATTGTCGGTTTAAAAATCAGTCGATACGGTGATTTCGGAGTCGCCACGGCTGTCCCATCGACCTGAATTTTAGCGAGATGCTCGACGGTCAAATGTGTCGGGTCCGGATCTTTGGCTCCAAAAGCCACCGCCGCCTTACGAAATATTTTTTGTATCAGACGTTTTGCAAACGAATCGGGAGGCGGAATGATGTTGCTGAAAGGCATTTCAAAAAAATTGTGGCTCTTTTGGCCGCTGGTAGAGTTCATAATTTGCAGATTCTTCGACGTATGGCCGGAGATAAAAAACTTCAAGGCCAGTGCCGGCACGGTAGTCGTTTTAGTAGGTTTGGTCGCCATCGACAACCTGCCAATTACACAGTCGGAACCACTTTCATAGATTCCTGTATAGCCACGTGCTGACTTAGTGGATACGAATCGGAAACGAGCCTCGGCCCCCCAGGCATGGACGAGCTTGCGATGACCCACGTCGAGTTCGTCGCTATCGTTGGTTAAAGATCTTATCGTAAAGCTGGTCTTTGCGAGCGTGAAAAGATCCCAGATTCCAGGGGCTGTGAGGGGTGGCAGGTCGCCATAGATAGTGGGAATGATTTTGTCATTCCACATGGAATCTGCCTTTTGACAGGCAGTCAACAAAAGGGTTGAGGCGTCCAGGATTTTTGCTGCCGGAGGTGGCTGGATGCTGCTACAGCCGACTATTACACCTATTACTGCAACGAAAGAAATTAAAGGAATAATAACACGCATGAAGGGTCTCCAAAGATCTGGCGCAACGACTGGTACGTGGAATTCACCTGGCATCGAACGATTGTAAACCCACCCTGCTTCGAGCGAGAAGACCGGTTCTACACCGTTACTCAAAGAAAATGGCCCGCTGTGGGAAGCCATTTTCTTTGAATTTGCGTCTTCTGTCAGTCAATCTGCCCATCTGATTGCACATTTCAACTTTTTTTCTGTCGGGAAAGTAGTTCGCAACTAACATGCCAGAGAAAACGTGCGAATAAAGTAATAGTAAGTACTTGATTGCAAAAAGATAAATAAGAACGAAAGGGTGCGGGATGAGGTGCAAGAAGGATGTGGAATCTGTCATGTTTGACATAACTGCCAAATATGACGGTCCGGCTAAGGAAAGTTTTATGTGTTACATACCTATAATTGTTCCGACAAGGGCCGATGTAATGGATGGTATTTTGGTATCTGCCAGCTCCCTTAGAGCTTATGTGGTTAATAAACTCATTTGAAATTACGCTATCTTATATATTGACAATATTATTAGTGAGTTGAAATTTGATTAAATTTGGCACAACTTTCGTAGGCTCATTTGGCAGTTTGTGGTGTTAAATCAACTGGCGCCCTGGCCACCGCTGAGGGAATGCGCCACTTGATCAGCGCGACCTTCAATGCATCGTTCACGACCAGGCAGGCGACCATCGCATAGGCGAAAATAACGAGCATCTGCCACCACGGCAGGGGCGCCAGCCCGGGGATGCCCACAAATGTTAGGACGGTGCCCGTAATCACTTCCGCCGACAGCGCCGCCAGGAGTGTTTTGCTGGGCATCGTCGCCCAGAACCAGAGGCGCTCGCGCGCTGACACGATGGAAAAAACAGCAAAAAAGAGCAGCGTCAGGAAACTGAACGTATAGAGGGCATTGTCATTGGTTGTTAAACCGAAACGAGACCAGCAGACCCACAAGAGAGCAAGTGTTTCAAAGACCATTGCAACGCCCAACACCACCGACACCAGGATGAATCCCCCGATATTCCATGTCTCAGGTTTCCGGGAGGATCGAACATGGTCGGTGGCCAGAGCGATCTTGGCGAAATCCGTCATGAAGACCAGAAGCAGCATCGCAAAAGCGGAGACGACAAACTTGCCGGTCATCACATAGGCTATGGCCACAAAGGCAGCCTTCAGGATCGTCCGGCTGATCTTGTTGATGATCCACGTCAGGATGCGCTGGTAAATCGTCCGCCCCTGCTCGACCAAGGCCACGATGTTCGTCAACCCCGGTTCAGTCAGGACGACGCTGGCGGCGCCCTTGGCAACATCGGTCGCGGAACTGACGGCAATGCCCACTTCGGCCTGACGCAGCGCAGGCGCATCGTTAACGCCGTCGCCCGTCATGCCGGTCACATGCCCAGCCGCCTGCAAGTGCTGAACTACGGTGTATTTGTCCTCTGGATACACTTCGGCGAAACCATCGGCGCCTGCCAACAGATCAACTGCTTCGTTGTCGGCCTTTGCGCTCGTGGCCTTCAGGTCTGCCACGCGCTGGATGTTGGGCAGACCGACCCCCTGCGCGATCTCCCTCGCGACTGCCAGCGCATCGCCGGTAAGCATCTTCACCGAAACGCCGAGGTCGTGGAGTGTGGCAATGAGTTGTTTGGCGTCCGGCCGAGGCGGATCATACAAGGTCACCAATCCAACCAGGGTTGGAGTGCCCGTTTCGGGGCCGCGCGCCACTGCCAGTGTCCGATACCCCTTCAATGCCGATTCGCTGACCCGCGCCTCCAACGCCTCGATTGCCGGGGGCTGCAACCCGCAAGCTTCGGCGACGGTTCGCACAGCGCCTTTCATCACACGCAACCGCTGCCCGTCCTGTTCGACCACAGCCTCCGTCCGTCGGTTTTTCGCATCAAATGGTGCAAACGAGATTGGGGTGGCTACAGGCGCACCATCGAGGATGTTCCGTTCTTTTGCTGCGGCTAGGAATGCCAGGTCAATCGGGTCTTGGTTGGCTTCCTGCGATGCGAGCGCCCCGGCGAGCAGCACGTCGGATTCCGTCGCCTGCTCCAGCGGGATCAGTCCGGTGACGGCCAGTTGGTTCATCGTGATAGTGCCTGTCTTGTCTACACAGAGCACGTCCATCGTCGCGGCATCCTCCGCTGCGCTGAGGCGCGTGACCAGCACCCCGCGCTTTGCCAGTTCCTTTGATCCGAAGGCCATACTGACAGTGAACATGACGGGCAGGGCGACCGGTACCGCACTCATCAAGAGCACGAGCATGAGTGAAATCATCTCGACAAGCGGCGTACCGCGGATCAACGACAGCACGATCACCACGGCTAATAATGCGCCAACGATGACGAAGAGCCAGCGGACGACTTTAGCCACTACCGCTTCGATGTGGAGTTTCGGCCGCGCTTGCTGTACCAGCTCCGTAGTGCGACCAAAGTAGGTCTTCGCCCCGGTCAGCATGACCACGCCGTTTCCTTCGCCCCGGCGGACAACGGACCCAGACGAGAGCACGTCGCCAAGTTTCTTATCTGCATCCTTTGATTCGCCGGTGAGGGCCGACTGGTCAACGCTCAACGTTCCGGTGAGGAGCTTTACATCCGCAGGTATGATATCGCCCGGACGCATACGGACGATGTCGCCGGGGACCAGCTCCCGGGCCGGAATGACCTGCCAGTTTGCATCACGCCTGACGCGTGCACTGACCTGCAGGCGTCGCCGCAGCGTATCGACGACGCCTGTAGCACGACGCTCCTGCGCAAAACTCAACACGGCGTTGACGATAAGCAGTGCACTTACCACAGTGAGATCCGTGTACTTTCCGAGCACAGCGGACAGTACCATGATGAGTTCGAGCATCCAGGCCGATATGCCCCAGAATTTTCGGAGGAAATCACTGACCGGGCGCCCCTTCTGCTCGGCCACTTCGTTGTAGCCATGCTCCTTTCGACGCGCGTCTATCTCCGTGGAAGTGAGTCCTGTCTCGGGGTTCACATGGAGGGCCGCGAGTGTTTCAGGAACCGATGCGGCGGCTATGTCAGGGGGATTGGTGTTCGTCGGCTTCGAGGATGCCGACTCAGCATCGTATTTATTCGGGATCCTTGGCATAGAGAACATCCTCTCTGGCTTCTGCCCGGTTTTCGCCGGTTTGCCTGTGTTGGTTATGCGCTGCTTTTGCAAGGCGGAGCTTAACCCGTTCAGCCCCTTTGAAATGGGCGATCATGAGGCCCCTGCTTCCTGTCGTGTTTATTTCTTTTTATGCGCTTCCTTTATTGCCTGGAACGGTCCGTACTGATGCTGCTCCTGTGAAAAATCATCCGCATAGGGTGGATACGGGCAGTCCGCTGCTTTTTTCTCCAGCTTCGGATAATCCTTCTCCAATCCGCTCATTTTCGGTCGCTCCTTGGAGCTGAGATAAGCGGCGACATCGTAGGCGTCTTCATTGGTGATTGACGGATAGTTCCACGGCGTCCCCAGCGGCATGTTGCTGTGAACAAACGCGGCGGTGGTCAGCAGCCGGTTCATTCCTGCTCCGTTGTTATAGCTGCTTGATCCCCAGAGCGCCGGGGCAACATGACTGCCTGAACCTCCGGCCGACATTGACTGATAGCCGGTTCCATTTTCGCCATGGCACGACATGCAGAACCGGCTGTACACATTTTCGCCAATTTTTACATCAGCCTTGCGGTTCGGACCTTCGTATTTTGGTGTTCCCAGGCCAAAGACATCCTTGGTCATGTCTTTCGACAACCAGTTCACATAGGCGACCATCGCCTTCATCTCCCTGCTGTCGGCAGGCATTTCCTTGCCGTTCAGGCTGCGCTCGAAACAACCGTTAATCCGTTTCTCAAGCCCCTGCACCTGGTCTTCGCGACCACGGTATTGTGGATAAGTCTGGCTGACACCCATCCAGGGGAGTCCAAACTGCTTGGCGCCGTTATCCATGTGGCAGCTCGTGCAGTTCAGGGCATTCCCGGAAAAACGCATTTTTTCATCCTTTGCGCCAGGGCCGAGCTGCGAATAGGTATTGGTCAAAAGCAGTGCGCCGTAACGGATGAGTTCGCCTTCCTCTCCCTGGGGAATATTCTTCACCAGCGGCGGCAGCCAGGGGGCGGAAGATGCTTTCGTTTTTATTGGCGGCGCGGTGGTGAGCTCCGAATCAGCCAGCGTGGTCAAAAATCTGAGGATATTGTTGATTTCTTCGTTCTTCAACTCCTTGTTCAACTGTAGGTAACCCATTTGATCCACTGCTTCCGCCAGGTTGCCCACCTCGCCATCATGGAAATAGGGGGTGGTAAGGGTCACATTGCGCAGCATAGGTACCTTGAAGACATATTTATCATTTTCCAGGTT
>JBAYZR010000080.1:0-11597 GCA_041672425.1 Pedobacter sp.
TGCTTGGCGAACTGGTACTGATCCTTAAGGAAAACATACCGGCTGGCGCGATTAACCGTATGTCGGCTCTTGGCCTGTTACAGCTCATTCATCCAGCCTTGAAGTCGCTGCCTGAAACTGAACGGGTGATACATGAGACTTATCAGGTTCTGGCCTGGTTCCGGCTGCTCTATCTGGAGGATGCCTGCGATCAATGGCAGGTCTATTATCTGGCCCTGTGCGACGGGCTCCGGAAGGAAGATTTCATGGAGACCTGCCACCGTCTGACCATGCCTGGCCGGGTCATGACGAAGAATTTTGGATACCGGCAAACCGCACTGGGGATTCTGGCCGCCATTCAACGCAGGTTGAAGCGCGGAGCAGAGGTTCGTAATAGTGAAATCCACGCCTGGTTTCACGGATTGCCGCTTGAAATGCTGCTTTACCTGGCTGCAAAGGCTACCTGCGAGGAGGTGAAGCGCTTTGTATCGCTCTATCTGACCCGCCTGCGCCAAGTCCATTGCACCCTTGACGGCGATGACCTCAAAGAGCTGGGACTTAAGGTCGGCCCGCGTTTTCGGCATATCATGGATCAACTTCTGGCAGCTCGTCTCAATGGTGACATCAATAGTGAAGATGAAGAGCGGACTCTGGCGTCGGCACTAATTACGTCAAACAACCACACTGCTGTGTCGATAAAGCCACACTAGCTGCCGCTCTATTGAGCATTTCAAAGTCCACATTACACTCTATTCGTTTGCCAGCATAGAGATGCACTTTGTTAAACAGCTGGTTACACCTAGCTATGCTCTTTTTACTTGTCATGGCGTTATATTTGCATTACATTTACAAAAGTCTACGGATTCCACGAGAGAGGTTAGCACTCATGAAACGAATGAACCGTATCATCTGCCTGATGACTCTTGTCTCCATATTTACCACTGCAACAGCTTCCTTTGCCTCGGACAACACCTTACGGGAGGTCTTTCAGGATGCCTTCTACGGTGGCGCTATCGGCACGTTGGTGGGGGCTGCTCTGCTGGCCTTTACCAAGAAACCTGCCAATCACCTGGAAAACATAGGCTATGGAGCAGCTGTCGGAGTCCTGTTTGGCACAGCCTACGGTGTTACCAAGTCAGCCCATTCCTTGGCCGAGATCGACAATGGTCGGGTCAGGATTGCCATGCCGACGATTATCCCGGATTTTGTTGAGTCTTCGGCAACCAGGCAGACAACAATTACCTGGCGGGCCGAAATCCTGAGAGGCTCCTTCAACTAGCGGTCTGTTTGCTGAACATCCATATCACACCAGCCCGTCGCAGATTACCTGCGGTGGGTTTTTTCTTTTGCGTCGAGGATCGGAACAATACATATGAAGGGGGCAGTATGTCAGAATTCAGCAACGTATCGGTCGTTAAAAAGGCCAACATCTACTTCGATGGCAAGGTCGCCAGCCACACTGTCATGTTCCCTGATGGCAGCAAAAAGACCCTCGGCATCATGCAGTCGGGTGAGTATGAATTTTCCACCGCCGCAGCCGAGGTCATGGAGATCCTTTCCGGAGAGCTTGATTGGCAGATGAAAGGCGCCGCTGGCTGGAAGAGAATCGTGGGTGGCGAATCATTCAATGTTCCGGCCAATTCGGTCTTTCTTATGAAGGTCTCTACAGTAACGGACTACTGCTGTTCGTTTATAAACTGACTCCCTTACACCACTATCCACATTAAAAAAGCGCCGCATGGAGAGCGGCGCTTTTTTAATAGGTTGATGCGGTGTTAGCAGTCGATCAGGCTTTTTCAATCTTGACTGAAACGGCCCCGTTTATGTTTAACATCAGCAAGTTCATATGCGGCTCGCGACAGTGAGACGGTACAAACAGTGTGCCAGACTGGAGGGCATTAGATAACTTTGCCTTGAGAGTTACAGCGCCAAGGTCGGAGGTTATTTTAATGTTATCGCCGCCTTCAATTCCGGCTTTGTCGGCATCACCGGTAGAGACTTCAACATAACCTTGTTCCGCAACGGTCATATTATTATCCGACCAAGTGGATAACGTTCCGTTATGATGAAGCACCGGCCCAACGTAAAGTGCAAATGGACGGGTAGTATCGACCGCAACCGGTTTAGTGGGCGCAAGCGGCAAAAAGGCGGCCTCATGATTTGCAAACGCAGCCTTGCTCTTAACCCTTCCCATCCGGCAGCCATCATGGTCACATACTTCACTGTAAAGCTCTGTTAAGTCGGTGATCTCCTGATGCAGCGCTTGCGGGGAAAGCGCTGCAATTTTAGCGACCGGAGCAATCAAGCTGTAAAGCTTTGTCAGAATATCGCCATCTGTTCGCGCATCACCAGCCGGCGCCACGGCACTGGAAAAGCATTGTACCCGATTGTCCACCGTGGTGAAAGAACCAGCCTTCTCCGCTGCGGTTGCAGCAGGGAGAACTACGGTAGCCAGACGTGCCGTCTCTGTCAGGAATAAATCCTGAACCACGAGCAATTCAAGCTTCTGAAGGGCTTTCATGACACGGGGCCTGTTCGGCATTACGTGAAGCAGGTCACTGCCCATCACATAGAGCGCCTTTATCTCACCTTTCTCAATACCTTCGATGATCTGGAAGAGATTCTTACCAGGTACAGTGGGTATGGAGCTGTTCCAGGCTGAAGAAAATGATGCGGCCTTATGTTCGTATGTGTGATATCCGGGCAGATATTCCGGACAGATACCCATGTCCAGCATACCCTGGGTATTGTTTTTCTCGTCCAGCGGATAGATGCCCGCACCGGTCGTGCCCACGGCGCCAGACAGAAGCGCCAGATCGACCACTGCTGTCACTGCACCCTTCATATCAGTGGCGCGCATGATGTCGGCGCCGTAGATGACGGCTGTACGGCCACCACTACAGACAAGACGCGCTGCCTCGCGCAACTCGGCCTCTCCGATCCCCGTAATTTCAGCAATACGCTCGAAGGATAGAACGTCAAGTGATGACTGTAAGATATCCAACCCCTTGGTATTGTTTGCAATGAATTCCTTGTTTTCCATCCCCTCCGCCAGGATGGCCTTATTGAGTCCGGCAACCAGCCAAGCCTCACTCCCTGGTCGGTACTGGAGGAACATATTGGCAAATTTGTTCATTGAGGTGGCGCGCACAGTGGCCAGAACAAGTTTGGCGTCATTCTTGGTTGCAGCCTGGATCACCCGGTAGGCAAAACCTGCTGACTCACCCTTGAGATCGCCGCCAATCACGATAATTGCAGAAGCCTGTTCGATAGCATCCATGGCGTAGGTTCCGCCACTGTACCCCAGCATATCGTGCTGAATTACCTGGGCCGGGAAATACCCGAGACGTGCTTCTGAGTCGATGTTGTTTGTGCCGATTGCTCCTCGCAGAAACTTCTGAAAGAGGTAGCTTTCCTCGTTAGTCACCCGCGGCGAACCGATGCCGGCTACCGAGGTACCGCCGTTAGCGGCAATGATCTCTTTCAGCTTTGTAGTTACCTTGCCCAACGCTTGGTCCCACGAGGCGTTTTTCTGATTGCCTTCGTTATCCTTAAGAAGCGGTGTAAGAAGCCTGCCGGAAGAATTGAAGGCAGCATAGCCGAAGCGGCCATTGACACAGAGATTTCCTTTGTTGTAGCTATCATCCGAACTTGTGACCCGTTCAACCCGGCCATTGCGGGAGTGATACTCGATCTGGCAACCCGAGGAGCAGAATCCACAGATGCTGGGGGTTACGTCGAAGGTCCAGGGACGTCCGCGGAACTTGAAGGGTTTGCTTATCAGGGTGCCGGTAGGGCAGGCATTGATGCAGTTACCGCAAAAATCACAATCCAGTGGCTCACCGGAGATGGTATCGATAATCGTGCGGTCACCGCGGTTGACAACCTCAATAGCCTCTCTGCCCACGATCTCGCGACATACCTTGACACATTTTTCGCACAGGATGCAGCGATTGGGGTCGCTCTCCAGCAATTTCCAGTCGTAACGGATCGGCAGCCGTTCCAGTTCCGCCCCGTAGGGATTCTTGACAACCTGTAGTCCGTAACAGGAGTCCTGTAGGTCGCACTCTCCGGCTGCGTCGCAGACCGGGCAGTCCAGCGGATGGTTGACCAGCATCAATTCGAGTGTCTTCTTGCGAATCTCTTCCAGCTTCGGCGATGACGTGGTCACATTAATGCCATCCTTGACGGGCGTGTTGCAGGCGGTCATGGGACGCTCCACACCTTCAACCTCGACTACGCAGACACGACAGGCGCCGGTGGTTGAAACCTTCTTCAACCAGCAGAGTGTCGGAATCTTGATCCCTAACCCGGATGCGGCGTCCAGTATGGTAGTGCCTGCCGGTACCGTCACCTGTTTTCCGTCGATTGTCAGTGTTGCCGTTTTTATCTCGCAGGACTCTGTATGTGCCATGCCTTCATATCTCCGTTACTGCATCGTTAAATTTTTTGTAGTTTGGATAAAGCATAAGTACCGCCACCGGATTATATCTATACCGCCACCATCGCCATGCGGTAGCACCGCAGACATCTGTCAGCTTCTTTCTGTGCCGTACTGTCGGCAAAACCCAATTCCACCTCGCCGTAATTACCCTTGGAGGCGCGTTCCTTGCCGTGAATCTCTTTCTGATTGGCGCGTGTTGCCGAATCGAGCCAGGCAACGCTTTCGCCTTTGTCGTACACACCCAGATAGGTCAACAGATCATCAAAGATGTCTTGTTCGCTAAGATAGGCCTTGCCTTCTTCCAGCCAGCGCTGGATGACCAGAGCAGCGCGGTGGGCATTACCGATGCAAGCCACTACGGTCAGCGGGCCGATCTCTGCGTCGCCGCCTGCGAAAACACCATCGCAGTCGGTGATCAGAGAACGGGAAAGCATATTGCCCATACCGTCCTTAAGATCCTTGCCGGCTGAATCCTTGAGCGGCAGATATTTTGTCACAACCGTGTTCCACTTGGTGATGTCGATACCCATGTCAGGCGGGATAAAGCCAAGATCCGGATCCTGACCGATGGCAGGAATAACCGTGTCGCACTCAACAATAAACTCGCTGCCAGCCATCGGCTCAGGACGGCGGCGGCCAGAGGCGTCCGGTTCACCCATCGCCATCCGCACGCATTCAACACCGGTCACCTGATCATTGGCATCCACTACGATTTTGGTCGGCAGCACCTGGAACTCGAACTTGACCCCTTCATCATCGGCGCCATCCACTTCCCACGAGTCTGCCGGCATTTCCTTGCGGGAGCGGCGGTAGAGCAGGATGGATTCTTCGGCGCCTTCACGCAGGGCAACACGGACACAGTCAATGGCGGTATTGCCACCCCCGACCACGCAGACCTTCTTGCCCATTCCGGTCGGTTTGCCCATATAGGCCTCACGCAGGAAATCGATCCCTCCGGTGAGGAAACCCTTGTAACCCTTGTCTTCGCCTTCAACACCCATCGGCTTGGAACGGTGGGCGCCAGGAGCCAGAAATACTGCATCGTACTGCTGCTTCAACTCTGGCAGGGTAATGTCCTTGCCTACCCGCATGTCGTACTTGATCTCGACCCCCATGGAGGCGATTATATCCACATCCCGTTGCAGAATATGGCGCGGCATGCGGTAGGCCGGGATGCCGACAGCAATCATGCCACCGCCGAAACCTTCGGGAAGCGCCTCGTATATGGTGGATCTGTAACCTTCCAGGGCCAGGTAATAGGCGCACGCCAGACCGGCCGGACCGGCGCCGACAATTGCAACCATTTTATTCTTAATCGGCTTGGGCTGCATTGGTGGCAGAAGCTTGTGCTGCCACTCGTAGTCAGATGCCGTTCGTTTCAACACCATGATATTGATGGAGTCATCAACATTCTTGCGGCGACAGGCTGTTTCGCAGGGGTGCGGACAGACCCTTCCGCAGACCGACGGCATCGGCATGTTTTCGCGGATGGTGGACAGTGCCTCGCCATACTGATAATTTTTGATCTCCTCAACGTACTTGGGGATGTCAATATGAGCCGGGCACTTATCCATGCAGGGTGCGGTAATCTTGTGGATATATTTGGCCGGTTTGGGTTTGTGTCCGCCCTTAAGACAGGCTACGAATTCTTCGCGGTAGTGGGTAACTGCGTCAAACACAGGTACCGTTGCACTCTGACAGAGTGTGCACTTGCAGTTCCGCAGGAGATCCGCCAGATCCGCTACCGTATCAAGATCGGCCTCGCTCGCCTTGCCGACCAGCACGTTCTGAAACAAGTCCGCCAAAACCTTTGTACCCTTTTTGCCGGGAGTACACTTACCGCAACAATAGAGCGTCTGTACACGCTTCATGTATTCGGCGGTCATGGCGGGCACATCAACATCCTTGTCAAACAAGATAATCCCGTCCCACCCCATGAAGCTACGCAACGGCCTTTCGCCGTCAAAGGCCACCGGCAACTTGAAGCTGACCGCTTGTGGTTCGCCGGAAACGTTTCTATTATCTACTACATTCCTGCCCCACGTGGAAAAGACTACCTGAGCCACACGAACCTCCGAAGACCACACCCCCTGTTATGCGGGGTTAAGTGTTTGCAATCATTATTTAAATAATGACCAAGAAACTGTATACAGTATGCATGACTATCACAATAACACCACAGAAATCAAGGGAAAAATGATACATAATCATTCTGCTGTGTTTAGCTGATTTCCAACTTCCTTCTTTTTATGTTATTTAAGATTGTAAATCAAGCGTGGATCCTTTGCGTTTTTGCGGGGACAATACGAGTGAAAAATCACAGGATACTGTTTACATCGCCGGACGCGATGACCTTACAACCATTTACGAACGACAGGAGAAACACCATGAGCAATCTTGATGCAGCCTTCAGATCACTCTTTGAAATCAATATGGGCATCCGCTCCGGAGAACGGGTGCTGGTGTTCAGCGATCTCATCCGCTCGGATGAGATGGTATCGGCCTCCGACCGCGACCGGCGCATAAGGTTGAACGCCACTGCCCGCAAGGCCGCCGACTTCGCAGCCCACACCTGGGGTAGCTCCTTCTTCGTGGAATTTCCCGCGACCCTGGCCTCCGGGGCTGAGCCGCCAGCAGCACTCTGGCTGGCCACCTTCGGAGCGGAGTCTGTTGCCTCGCTTGATGAGGCCGGCCTGCTGACGAAACTGCTGGCCAAGGCCGCAACACCGGATGACATCACCCTCGCCCGGAAGATCATACTTACCCATAAGGAAGCGACCGTTGACATTATCATCGCCATGAGCAACAACTCTACCAGCCATACCCGCTACCGCGCTCTTGCCAATGACGCCGGTACACGTTTTGCCAGCCTGCCACACTTTGATCCGGAGATGTTCCATACCTCCATGACCGTTGACTGGAACGCCCTGGCTGACCGCACGTCCCGACTGGTGGAAGCGGTCAACAAAGCCGAATGGATTCGCGTTAATACCCCAAACGGCACAGACATGATGATCTGCAAGCAGGGTCGCCACGCAGAAGGCGACGACGGCCTGCTGACCGCACCGGGCAGCTTCGGCAACCTGCCGGCCGGTGAGGCCTACCTGGCTCCGCTGGAGGGAAAGAGTTACGGCGCGATGGTGATCGAATGGGGGCCGACCCGCAAACTGGATGAACCATTGCGCCTGGCCGTTGAGAAAGGTGTTGTGGTCAGTATTGAAGGCAATGACCAACACCGACAAAAGCTGGAAGGAAAGTTTGCTGACAACATCAACTGCCGTAACATAGCCGAATTAGGCATCGGCACCAACGACAAGGCCTGCCGCCCGGACAATGTGCTGGAGGCGGAGAAGATTCTGGGCACGATTCACATCGCCCTGGGGGACAACTCCGGGTTCGGTGGATCGGTCAGCGCTCCGTTCCACGAGGATTATGTTTTTTACCGACCGACCCTTACGTTGATCAAGGCAAATGGGCGTGAACAGGTGATCATTGATAATGGGAGGATGTTGCTATGACAAACCCACTCACCCTCGGTTTCTCCCCATGCCCCAACGACACCTTCATGTTCTACCCGCTCGTGCATGGTTTGGTGGACACTTCCAACATCGTGTACCGCGAACGGCTTGAAGACGTGGAGACACTCAACCTGCTGGCGCTGAAGGGTGAACTGGACATCAGCAAGGTTTCCTACCACGCCCTCGGCCATATCCGCGATGAGTATGCCCTGCTCCGCTCGGGTAGCGCGCTCGGACGGGGCTGCGGCCCTCTATTGGTCGCCACCGGGGAAATCGATCCGGCTGATTTGGCCGACAAGACCATAGCCGTGCCAGGGCGCTACACCACCGCCCTGCTGCTGTTGCGGCTGTTCGATCCTCACCTCGCAAACTTTATTGTCATGCCCTTCAACGAGGTCATGGATGCCGTCCGGAGCGGAAATGTCGATGCCGGGGTGATCATTCACGAATCGCGTTTTACCTATCAGGGTTTTGGCCTGCGCAAGCTGGTTGATCTGGGTGAATGGTGGGAAGGTGAAACCGGCCTGCCGATCCCGCTGGGGGGCATCGTAGCCCGGCGTTCGCTGGGGAGCAAGACCATCAACGCTGTTGAGCAGGCCTTGAGCGCAGGCGTGGATTACGCCCGTAGCCATCCATCCGAGGCCGCCAACTACATTCGTGAGCACGCGCAAGAGATGAGTACGGCTGTCTGTGCCGCCCATATCGACCTGTATGTCAATGAATTCTCCGCCGATCTGGGCGATGAAGGGGTAAGAGCCATCCAGTGCCTGATGAAGCGTGCCGAGCAAGCCGGGATCATCCCGCCTTCCGAGGCACCGCTATTTATCTAATTCAACAACAGGAGACCCAACAATGTCGGAACAGAAGGAAAAATGGATAGGATGGCTGGCGCTCTCTACGGCCATCATGGCTGTCCTGGCGGCCTTGACCACGCTTTACATGGGCAAGTTTTCGTCGCGTGCCATCATGGCCCAGGGACTGGAGAGTAACCAGTGGGCTCATTATCAGGCAAAAAGCATCAAGGAACATAGCTTCGATATGAGCAAAAGGTCGATGGAGTTGCAGCTACTGGCCGATAAAGGTTTGAGTAGCCAAGCAGCCGATGAATACCGCAGGACAATCGCTACATATGGCAGCGAGATAAAGCGCTACAGTGAAGAAATGAAAGAGATCAAAGCCAAGGCCGATGCCATTGCCGTCGGTAAACTCAAGGCTCAGGAAATGGGGGGCAATTTCGCCTATGCCTTGATATTCCTACAGATCGCCTTGATGCTGGCATCCATTTCCAGCCTGACCAAGCGAAAATATCTCTGGTACATCGCTCTGCTGGCAAATGTCGGCTGGATATTCTTCTTTCTGGACGCCTGGCTGCTGTTTTATTAGGTCACCCGCTTGACCATCCGGGTTTGCTCCTGATTGGCGAAACATGGATGCGTGAAGAAGATATCGGAGCAAAAATGCGGGAATTGCTGACAGCCTGACCTTTGTATGATGTGACGGTGGAGGTCAGAGGGGCGTGATACCCCGCCGTTTGCGGCGCAGCAGCAGTTGCAGCGCCATGTCCACCAGGATCAGGCCGCCGACTGACAGCAGATAGACCGAACGGCCCTGAAAATACCCCAGACAATTAAAGAACATGTAGAGCGCCACGATCACGGGCAACAACCTGCGCGTGGTACGTATCCCGGCCTCGACCGCCTCCGGTTCGCCCATGCCGGCCAGCAGACGCGGCGCAAAATAGTAGCCGAGTGCTGCATCTGCCAGCACCATCAAAATATTGAACATAAAAATCGGAAGATGATACTGTTCCATTTTTAATATCCTTTGTTAAGTTAGAAGTTATTGGTTTGCTCACGGTTACCGCTTCCGCAGCACCCGCTTATCCCCTACCCTGATCGTCACCTTCTCACTGTCGAAATGCTCTAGCAGCGGTATCAGGAATTTGCGCGACAGACCGGTCAGCTCTCGGTATTCGGGTGGGGTGATCTCGCCTTTTTCTTTGAGGTGTGTCAGTAATTTGTCCCGCAGGCCATTCAGGGCGGAGACCTCGTAGAACAGATCACTGGAGATGCGCATTGCCGCGCCGTTTCTGACCAGGAGCGCCAGGTTGTCACGGACGGTTTTTTCGTTGCAACGGAAGCGATCCATGATCTCCTTGATGGTTGGCGGCTCGATCCCCTTTTCCTGCAAAAAAATAGAAATCCTGTTTCCCAAGCCATCAGTCGGGACACTACTTTGTGCCGCCTGTCCAGCCAGCTTGACAATATCCCGGTCAGGAACGACCAGCCCATCTCGTTCCAGGGCTGACAGGAGCAGGGTGTAAAAGCGCTTATCGCTCCGTTTCGGCAGCCGCGTCTTAAGCTCTTCCTTGCCCATGCCTTCCTTGAGGGGGTTGGCGGCAAGAAAGGTAGCCAGTTCCTCCAGGAGCCCCTTCTTCAGTGTGTTGAGCGCCTCTCGCGACAGGAAGATGCGCGGGTCGCGGGTCATTTGCAGTACCTTGCCCGAAGAAAGCAGGGTTGTCAATAGCGCCTCAACACCCTTGCGCGGCAACCCCGTACGGAGCAGGATATCTTCAAAGGTAATCCCGGACAACAGGCTTTGCTTGATGATCAGGGTAATGGTCTGATGGTGTTCGGCGCCAGCCAGTGCGTCAAGAAGTTGACACGCCTCGCTGCTGCGGCGACGCCGACGGGGCGGGAACGGATCCAGCACCACGCCGCCCCCCACTGTGGTGGCTGGGGACGAAACCCGCAGGATGTATCTGTCTCCGGATAACAGCAATGCCGGTTCTTTCAGGCGCAGTTGCACATGAGCGCTCTCGCCCGGTTTGAGTACATTTTGCTCCAGCAGAATTACTTGTGCCGGGACTTCGTAGCTGGCCGAATGGAGGCGAACGGTGGCGCGGTGTTTCAGGTCGCGAGGCGCTGATGGAAGGTAGTCCAGGCGCACATCCACCGCCCGGGTAGCACGGAATGCGTTGCGCGGCGCCACTACATAGCCGCGTTGCGCCTGATCCAGATCAAGCCCCTGCAGGTTTATTGCCAGACGTTGGCCTGCCTCCCCTTTTTCCGTCTTGCAGCCGTGAGCCTGAATGCCTCGAATCTTGCCTTCTTGCCCAGAGGGGAGGATCTCCATCTCATCCCCCACGCAAATCTCGCCGACCAGCAGCGTGCCGGTCACGACCGTGCCGAAACCGGGCGCCGTGAACACCCGGTCCACCGGCAGGCGGAATAGCCCTTCCCGCGGCTTCCCGGCTGTTTTTTCGGCCAACCCTGCAAGTTCTTTCCTTAAGTCATCGAGCCCTTCACCTGTCCGGGATGATACAGCGACAATGGGTGCTTCCTCCAGGAAGCTTCCGGCCACGAACTCACGCGCCTCTTCAGTTACCAGTTCCAGCCAGGCCGGATCAACCATGTCGCGCTTGGTCAGGGCCACCAGACCGCTCTTGACCCCTAAAAGCCGCAGGATGTCCAGATGCTCCCTTGTCTGGGGCATGATGCCTTCGTCAGCCGCGATCACCAGCATGACCAGGTCCATGCCTCCAACGCCTGACACCATGGCGCGTACGAACTTCTCGTGACCCGGCACATCCACAATGCCGAAGCGGATCCCACCGGGCAGATCCAGGTAGGCAAAGCCAAGCTCGATAGTGATGC
>JBAYZR010000081.1:0-11444 GCA_041672425.1 Pedobacter sp.
CCAACCAGACAGGCAAAATAACAAAAACATTTCCAACTGTCAATAACTTTTTATAGGCAAAAATCCTTTTCTGAATAATCTGAAAAACTTCCACCGCAAAAGGAACACGTCTTTTAACAAAAGATTATACACACTGTCAAGGTATTTTATTCCCACCCATCAAATGAAATATGAACCTTGAACCACATGCATGGCAACGTTATGCTTGCCTATTTTATAGGCAGCGCCTCTTCCATCAAGTGACATTGAGATTATTACATTTTGTATCTCCAGCATAATGTTGTTGCTATGGCTTCAAGACTTATTGTAAACATCAAATTACATTTATCAATGGAACTGGGTATCCGTATATGCGCATGTTAGTTGTATCTGCATTTATTTTTTTAACTTCCACTTTCGCGAATGCAGACGTTCGCAACGAGGCAATTATCGCCATTTCTGAACTTCGAGAGGCCGGTGGCATCCATAAAATGCCCGATGAAATGCTCAGTATGGACACCACCTTCGTAGCAGCAGAGCAGTATTTACAACTCAATGACCGCGAGAACGCTAACCGGTATTATATACTCACCATCCAGAAGGCACGGGTACTTGCAACCATACTACTGGAACGTGGAAGTGAAACATCAGTAAAAACAAACAACCAGCCGCAGGATAGACAACAATCATCCGCACCTTCTGCTTCCCCAGGCCACTCGGTATCGCCGAGCCCTGTAGTTACACCTGAAAGCACTCCGTACATCCAAGCAGTAGTATCCCCCATAACCACCCCATTACCAATCGTACAACAGTATAAAACTACATCACCGACAACGACAGAACAAACAGCATCAGATGACGATACAGATTATTTTCCCAATGACGTTACATCTGAAAAACTTGTTGGAAATGTGAGTACCTATATTGTACGTAAAAATGATTCCCTCCGCCTAGTGGCGGCAAAGCTTGGCGTCGGTCGCCAGCAACTTGCCCATATCAACCAACTAGATCCAAAGGATTCACTCAAAATCGGCCAGAAGCTGAAATACAACAACCTCAAGATTGTTCCCCAGCGCATGAAAAACGGAATCGTCATAAACATTCCTGATCGAACTCTCTACTACTTCAGGCATGGCAAGCTGACGGTATCGATACCGGTTGCGCTCGGTGCAGCAAATAGAAGCGAAAGATACAACTGGAAAACACCTACTGGTAAGTTCAGGGTTACTGCCAAACAGAAAAATCCCACATGGCATGTCCCTTTTTCAATTCAATCTAAAATGGAGGATGATGGTATGGAGGTTATCACCAGCGTCCCGCCCGGCCCAGGCAACCCGCTCGGAAAGTACGCCATAAAAACCTCACTTCCGGGTATTCTGATCCACAGCACGACCAAACCAGGATCCATCTATAGCTTTGCCAGCCACGGCTGCATCAGGGTCTATCCGGAACATATGGAGGAATTATTCAAGGAAATCAAGATCAATATGCTGGGCGAGATCATCTACCGTCCGGTAAAACTGGCGGTCACCGAAGAAGGACAGATATTCATGGAAGTTCATAAAGACGCATACAGCAAAAACATGGGACTGGATACCGAGGCAAGAAGACTGATCGAAAAACAAAACCTATCCGAGCGCGTTAACTGGGCAAAGGTAAAATCAATGATCAAGCTGAAGGCAGGAATTGCAGAAGATATTTCACTTTAATCACAAATCCACAAATCTCAGGGAGTCGGCCCACCTTCGCTGTCATAGGATGTTGGCTCGGTACCTTTGATAAAACACTCCATGACCGCTCTCGGCGCACCTTCCCTGACAAGCTTGCCAGTCTGTGGATTGATCAGCACGAATGTCACGTTCTCGGGCGCCTCAAAGTCTTCCACCGGAATAGTCGCCACTGACTTTTGCATGAATTCACCCCAGATGGGGGCCGCTGCCTGACCACCCGACCCACTCGCCCCCAAAGAACGCTCCTGATCAAAGCCCACCCAGACACCCGTCACCAACTGTGGTATATAGCCGATAAACCAGGCATCCTTGGAGTCGTTGGTTGTTCCGGTCTTACCAGCAACCGGGCGTCCAATCAGGGAAGCACGGTGACCCGTACCACTGGAAACAACGCTCTGCATCAGATTGGTAATAACATAGGATGTCTCAGGAGAAATCACCGGAACCGGAACTGGCGGAGGAGTCTCCTGGAGAATGACGCCATCGTTATCGGTGACCTTGGTGATAAAAGAGGTTGGCAACAACACCCCTTTGTTGGCAAACACCGCATAGGCTGAGGTGAGTTCCATCGGTGAGACGGAAGCAGCTCCCAGAGCCAACGCCAGGTTGGCCGGAATTTGCGAGGTAAATCCGAGCTTCTTGGCGTATTCAACCGTATATGGAGCACCGATCTGCTCCATGATCTTTACACTGACAACATTGATTGAATTAGTCAATGCCTCGCGCATGGTGACCGGACCGCGAAAGACGCCATCATAGTTTTTTGGCTTCCACATTTTACCGGTGCCGTCCGGATACTCCACTTCGGCGTCTTCGATGATGGTGGCCGGTGTCAACCCTTTATCCAAAGCCGCCGCGTAGATGATCGGCTTGAAGGCGGAACCGGCATTGCGTTTGGCCTGGATAGCACGATTAAACTGGCTCTTTTTGAAATCATATCCGCCGACCATCGCCTTGATACCACCTGTGCGAGGATCAATAGCAACCAACGCTGCCTGAACATCAGGCGTCTGATCAAGGGCAAACTGCGCCCCCTCCTTGCTTATCTCCGGGGAGACAACCGAAACCTCGATCACCGAACCAAGGGTTAGTGACTTGCGTCCACTTTCAGGCTTGCCATAGCTGTTGATCATACCTAGCCGTCCGGCCCAGGACAGGTTTTTTCTAGCGAGAATCCCCTTACGATCCCCTACCCTGACAATGGCCTCACCCTTCTGAGGGTTGAAACCAACGACTACCCCCTGATAGGTCTCGCCGGTCTTGAGAACCGCCGAATCAATCCCGTCCTCAACCTTGGCACAGAAGGAATCGACATCGGTCTCATTGAGATACTTCATCGGCCCACGGTATCCCTGATGCTTATCAACCGCCTTGAGACCGTTTCTGACGCTCTCATAGGCTGCTCGCTGCATCCCGGCATTCATGGTTGTGTAGATTTTCAAGCCACCCTTGTAAAGCTGATCCTCGCCATATTTCTCCTCAAGCTGGATACGCAAGTATTCGAGAAAATAGGCGGATTGGTCGTTATTGACCTTCTTCATGGGATGAATAGAAATAACGGTTGCTTTGGCGTGCTCAGCTTCCACCGGTGTGATGTAGCCCTCATTAACCATGCGTTCCAGCACGTAGGTCTGTCGCTCTCGGGCCTTATCCAGGTGTTTGATAGGTGAATAGGCATTGGGCGCCTTGGGAAGTCCGGCCATCATAGCCATCTCGGCCAGGTTGAGCTGCTCGACATTTTTACCAAAATAGGTCTCGGCAGCAGCCTGAACACCATAAGCGCCGGCCCCCATGTAAATCTGATTGAGGTACAGGTAGAGAATCTCATCCTTGCTGAGTTTTTCCTCCATGCGCGTTGCAAGGATCGCTTCCTTGATCTTGCGAGAAAACTTTTTCTCGGGGGTCAGAAGCATGGATTTGGTCACCTGTTGGGTGATGGTAGAGGCCCCTTCCTTCTTACTCATGGAAAGGACGTTCTTGACGGCCGCACGAATAATACCTAAGTAGTCGATGCCCTTATGAGAGTAAAAATTGGCATCTTCAGCAGCCACAAAGGCTTGAATCAGCTTGCGCGGCATCTTGTTAACCGGCACGACAATACGGCGCTCCAGATAAAACTCACCAACAAGGCTACCATCATCGCCATAAACCTGCGATACAATAGGCGGCTTGTAGTCAGTCAGTCGATCAACCCGCGGAAGCCGGGCGAGCAAATAAAAAACATACCCGGAAATACCCAGTACCGCAACAATCGCCACCGTCACGATGAAAAGCAGCGCCGAGGCAAAAAAACTTTTCCCGCTGCCTGATGATGGTGCTTTCCTATCCATTAATCATCCTCTGCATTGCGGCGTAATCCGCATTCGTAGTGTTTGTGTATTGCACTTCACAAGCCTTATAAAATAGCGCAAATCCACTAATAAATTCAAGTAGAATAACAACATTGTCCTTGCCAAGCAGCTCTGAGTGGCTATAATATTTAAATCGTTGCGGACACAAGCATCTTCGTGACAACAGCAGGAGACAACAATGAAGCTCTTGGCAAATCGCAGTATCAATACCACATTTAACATCATATCATCCTTGCTCCTGATAGCACTTTTTCTGGCGCTGGCCTTCAACAGCTACCAAATGGAGCAGACAATGATCCTAAATGGAGCTGTGGACACCGCCCGCACTATTTCGAGCCAGATCATCGAAACGCGGGATTACCTCTCCAGGAGTGTCGGTAGCGAAGCGGAACACAACGCCAGCCTCATCCCCCAAGTAGCCGCCACCAGGATCGCCCAGCAATTGACCAGCGGATCACCCTACTATGTCCGTCAGGTCTCGCTACGTTACCGCAACCCTGGCAACCGGCCGGACCAATTTGAAGCCGCTCGGTTATCCACCTTCAGTGGCAATAATGCCCAAGAAACCTGGCAGATAGCAAATGTAAAGGGTAACAAGATGTTGCGCTACATGCTGCCAATGGTGGCAGATCAGTCCTGCCTGACCTGCCACGGCAGCTATGACAAGGCTCCCCGCTTCATCCAGCAACGGTTCCCACCCGGGCATTTTTCATATGGCTATAAAGTGGGCGAGGTGATCGGCGCCGTTTCGGTTTCGGTGCCCATGGAGGAGCTTTACCAACAGATTGACACCAATCTCAAGGGGGATATTCTCTACGATGGGGTTATCCTGCTGATCTTCATCCCCATTACCGGCTGGCTTATTCGCAGGACGATTTTGACGCCGATGAAGGCCGTTGCCGCAAGCATCTCCGATGTAGCCAGGACAGGTAATTTTTCAGGTCGGCTTGAGAAAACAGGCTCTGCCGAGATCACAGAGTTGATCAACTCCTTCAATGGACTCATGTCAGAGCTTGACCGCAAGACCTTGCAGAGGATGGAGTCGGAAGATCGCTACCGCAACTTTATCGAGATTGCCCAGTCACCCATTATCACCTTCATGGCCGACGGCAAGATTGTCATCTCCAACATGAAGGCGGAAAAGCTCTTCAGTCTAACCAAACAGGAACTGCTCGGACAAAGCATCTTCGATTTTATGGAACAGGGTGAGGAGTTGCGAGCTGCAGTTGATGGTTACTTCAGCGCTGGCAGCAGCGACCTGATCGGCACCACTACCCGACAGAAGGTCAGGGATGTCTGCGGACGAATCATAGAGGTGGAGATGGTCATCTCTGTTTCCCAATCAGATCAGACACAGATGTTCAGCGCCATCCTGCGAGCGGTAAAATGATGAAACGGATTTTGGAGGAAAAATTTACGAGATGCGTTCCACACCCCCCATATAAGGGCGCAATGCCGCGGGTATGATCACCGAACCATCATGCTGCTGATAGTTCTCCAGGATGGCCACCAGCGTCCTGCCCACAGCCAGACCGGATCCGTTGATGGTGTGAACTAATTCCGGCTTGGATTTTTCATCCTCGCGGAAACGGATACCACCCCGACGGGCCTGAAAGTCTCCAAAGATGCTGCACGAGGATATCTCACGGAAGCAACTCTGACCCGGCAGCCAGACCTCGATGTCGTAGGTTTTTGCTGCGGAGAAGCCGATATCACCGGTGCACAGGGCCATCACCCGATAGGGCAAATCCAGCAGTTGCAAGATTTTTTCGGCATCGGCCGTGAGTTTTTCCAGTTCTGCGGCAGACTCCGCAGGGTGTGCGAACTTGACCAACTCCACCTTGTTGAACTGGTGCTGTCGGATCAGCCCGCGGGTATCTTTGCCGTAGGAACCGGCCTCTCGACGAAAACAGGGGGTATAGGCGGCGTAGCAGATCGGCAGATCGCTCTTTTTGAGAATCTCGCCACGGTGGATATTGGTTACCGGAACCTCGGCAGTGGGGATCAGGAAATAGTCGGGGTCCACCAGTTTGAAAAGATCTTCCTCGAATTTGGGGAGCTGGCCGGTGGCAGTCATGCTCTCGCGGTTGACCATGAAGGGAGGCAGTACCTCCTCGTAGCCGTGTGAACCGGTGTGCAGGTCGAGCATGAAATTGATCAGAGCTCGCTCAAGTCGTGCTCCGGCCCCGCGGTAAAGGGTAAAGCGGGCGCCGGCAAGTTTTGCTCCGCACTCAAAATCAAGGATGCCCAAATCCTCTCCGATCTCCCAGTGGGGTTTGGCTGCAAAGCTGAACTCGCACGGAGTGCCCCAGACCCTGATCTCGACATTGTCATTTTCGGATAATCCAATCGGTGTGGATGGATCAGGCAGATTAGGTACTGTCATGAGAACGCTGTGCAGTTCATCATCGACCTGCTTGAGTTCATCGTCCAGCACCTTGATCTTGCTGGAGATATCACGCATTTCGAGAATCTTGTCCTGAACCTGGCTCTTGTCCTTGACCTTGCCGATCTCCTCGGAGACCGCATTCTTAACAGCCTTGAGCGCCTCACTCTCGCGCAGCAGCGTCCGCCGACGGTCATCAAGATCGCGGAATCCGCCCAGGTAGGCAGTACCGCCGCGAGTGCAGAGGCGGCGCTCGGCCTCTGCAAGATTTTCACGAATGTATTTCATATCTAGCATCTGAAAACACCTTTATATTTGTTGAGTAAGGGTATATTTCTAGCACCTGGAACATCCTTCAGTCAATGCAAAAGAGCCCCATGAAATCTACAACATGCTTAATTACAGCACTTGTCATGTTTATCTGTGTCCCAACACTTCTGCTGGCGGAAGAGATCGTGATCAATGCCGTTGGCGACATCATGCTGGCTGGCAGGTGGGCTTCGATCATCAAAAAACAGGGCTATGACACTTCCTTTAGCGCGACAACCCATGAATTTGCCAAGGGAGATATCAATCTGGCCAATCTGGAATCACCCATCGCCCGTAATGGTGTAGAATTCACCGCCAAAAAGTTCCGCTTCCGGGCCGAGCCCGAGCTGGCGCCGGCTCTGCGAAAGGCCGGTTTCCAACTGGTCACCCTGGCCAATAACCATAGTATGGACTTCGGCGGTCAAGCGCTGGCCGAGACCATGATAAACCTTGAAGCGGCTGGTATCGCCTGGATCGGTGCGGGGAAGAATTTGTCAGAGGCCCGCAAGATGGCGCTCTACACCATCAAAGGGGAAAAAATTGCCTTCCTGAGCTACTCATTGACTCAGCCGATCGAGTTTTTTGCCGGACAGAAGCGCCCCGGTACCGCGCCCGGCTACGAAAAATTGGTCGTGGCTGATGTGGCCAGTGCCCGCAGACAGGCCGACTATGTCATTGTCTCCTTCCACTGGGGAAAGGAGGGGAGCGGCACTGTGCAGTCTTACCAACGCAGCGCCGCCCACAGGGCCATTGAGGCTGGCGCGGATGTGATCATCGGCCATCATCCCCATGTACTGCAAGGGGTGGAGCGCTACAAAGGTGGAATCATATTCTACAGCCTGGGCAACTTTGCCTTTGCCAGCAAAAGCCAAATCTCCGCTGTTGCCGCCCTGGTACGGTTGCGACTAAACGGCGCAGCACGGGAAGCGGAAATACTGCCGCTGGATGTACTCAATAGCCGGGTGCGCTTTCAACCGCAACTTCTTTCGGGAAAACGTGCCGATAACGTTATCAACCAGCTAAACTCCATGTCAAGACCGTTCAAAACCAGTATAGAGAACCGCGACGGCAGATACTATGTGATCTACTGACATGAAGATACTACTGACTACACTGCACGCCAAATACTCTCACGCCTCACTGGCGCTTCCATGCCTGGCCAGTTACTGCCAGGATATACCCGCCATAAACCTCTTCATCCGCGAATGGACCGTTAACGAACCAAGCGACCATCTCCTGCGGCAGATCATGGCAGAAAAGGCCGATCTGGTAGCCTTCTCCTGCTATATCTGGAACATCGATAAGAGCCTGCGGATCGCCTCCGACATCAAGAAAATCGCTCCTGACACCTTGATCGTTCTGGGCGGCCCGGAAGCATCTTTCGGGATCTTCGAACTGATGCACAACAACCTGGCCGTGGATTTCATCGTTAAGGGCGAAGGCGAATCGGTCTTTCGCCGATTGCTTGAAGCGCTTGTCGATCCTGGCAACAGACCTGGGCTGGAAGACGCCCTACAAAATATAGACAACCTTTTTTTCCGTGACGGAGACGACATTGCCTCAGGATCACTCAGCAGGGAGTATCTGACACTGGACAGCATTCCCTCACCTTTCGAGGCAGACCTGATTGACCTGGACAAGCCGCTGGTCTACTACGAGACATCACGAGGTTGTCCTTTCTCCTGCGCCTTCTGCCTCTCATCGGTTGAGGGACAGGTGCGCTCCTTTTCCATGGAACGCATCACAAGCGACCTGCTGTTTCTTATGCGCCATAATGTGCCTCAAATCAAACTGGTGGACCGAACCTTCAACTACGACGCCAAGCGCGCTTCCCGGATATGGGAGTTTATCCTGGGGCACAATCAGGGCAGCCATTTTCATTTCGAGATCGCCGCCGACCTGTTGACCAAGGAGAACTTGACCCTGCTGAAGCTCGTCCCGCAAAAAACTTTCCGCTTCGAGATCGGCGTACAATCAACATCCGACGAAACGCTGCAACGTGTTAGCAGAACAGCAGACCTGGCCCGTATCTTCGACAACATACGTTGTTTGCGGTCCGAAACAGAGATAGAACTGCATCTGGATCTTCTGGCAGGTCTGCCGGGCGAGAATTACACCGGCTTCCTGAACTCGCTGCATCAGGTGGCAAGCCTGCATCCACACGTAATACAGATTGAACCGCTCAAGGTACTCAAGGGCTCGCCCATGCGGGAGATCGCCCGGCAAGAGAATTATCGATTCTCCAGCTTTCCCCCCTATACCATCCTGCGTACCCCATGGCTCTCCTACGAGGAGATCTGCCGAGTCGAGACAGTCGGGCGGCTTTTGGACCTGTTTTACAACCACGGCGGTTTTGCCACGACCCTGAAGCTTCTACAGCAGTGGATGACATTCTCCGATTTATTCGACCATCTGGCCCGAAATGCCGGGAATGAAAACCTCTCCAGCCTCTCCACCCGCCGGGTGTACGAACTATTTGCCCGTTTGTCAGATATGCCAGCAGAGGGTGCAGACAGACAACTCCTCCATGACACCCTCTTTTTCGACTATTGCAGCGCCGAGATGCCGCTGATGGGCAAGCTGCCTTTCTTTGCGGCCCAGCGAAGCAACGACTGCGCCTGGCCGGGTCGACGGGAGTTGCCAGAAGGGCTCAATCTGCCTGAAAACAGCCGAATAAAGTCATTTCGTTTCAAATTTGACAGAGATTACCGGGATGAAAACCGGGGGGCGGGGCCTGCAAAGATCACGTTCATTTATGCCTCCGGTGTTGGACATGGGTTGCAAATTATTGTGCTGTAAAGTGCACGAGTTATCCAATTTCAGGGTGGTCAAATTTCGGTTATCACAGGTGATCAATTCTCAGCGTTGTCCGTAATTGCATTAGCGCTAAAACCCTGCCTTGTCCCCTCACCCGGCCTTCGGCCACCCTCTCCCAGTGGGAGAGGGGTTGATTATTATCCCTTCTCCCTTGGGGAGAAGGTGCCCCGAAGGGGCGGATGAGGGGGCTTTTGAGGTGCCGCAATTACCAACCCGGACAACTCTGAGCAATTTTAGGTTGTCATTTCGAAGAGGTTGATAGTTAGCTTAAAGTATTTCAATAATTGTATTTGACGTTGTAACGGCAATAGGTTACAGGTTGCTGAAGTGCTTTGTTGGAGATACTTTATGAAAACACGATTGATTCTAAAGCCGGGGCAAAAGGGGACTAAAAGACTTACCGATAAGTACGGTGATGCCTTGGTTTGTGTCCGCTTCCGGTATGACGCAGAATCGCGGCAACGATTGAAAACGGTTGAACTGATCGTGGAAAGGGCTAACTGGACGTCACCAGCGCCAAAATATTCTGCGGATACTCTGGTTCCTCTTCGAATTGAAGATTATGAAAAGGAATTGCGCGCACAGGCGAAAGCGGCTGGCGCACGTTGGAATCCGGATAAGCAATTCTGGTTTGTGCAGTACGGTAAAATTGTCGGTACGTAGTTGGAAAAGCATATACAGGTAGATGAAGGGGATAACAGCGGGAAACCTAAAAAGCGTCTATATATATACTTAATAGGTATCTATCTGTAGATACATGCATCTATGAGTAGATGTTTGCATATACTATGTAGATGACGCATTCTAACCGGTGATCTACGAGTTATTCGTAGAAACTGATTTTTAAATTGAAAGGTGAAAACTAAAGATGTCATCACGCAAGGCAAAGAAAAAAAATAAATTCAAAGTTAGAACACTCTCTCAACGTATCGGAGCTCTTGGTGAGTCATTAATTCCGACATGGGCAATTGATAATAATCTTAGTGCAACAAAAATCTCTTCAGAAGACTTTGGCCTTGATTTTATTCTTTCGGTCTTCGAAAAAGAAAAGGCATATGAAATATTCAAAGGGAAAACGGTGGCAGTACAATGTAAGTCATCTGTTGATTTACCTGGTTATGTAAAAATTGAGCCGGCTGATGCAAACCTATATTTACGCTCAACAAGTCCAGTTTTCATTTTGGCAGTTGATACTACTTCCCGAACAATCATGCATAAGTTTGTCGATGAAAATTTGATCGCTCGTTTAACTGATTTTTTGGAATCTGACAATGATAGCTTGAATTTGAATGTTCAAACTGAATTCGAGTCTGACAACAAAATTGCTGAGAATATTTATAGTGCCACGCTAACGTTTAAAAGCACACAGTTGCAGCTAAGTCGAAAAAACGCGCTTATTAAAATAGATCATCCGAATGTTAGATCAGAATTGGTTGTAAATTCAAAACATTCGACTCTAAAATTATGCACGCATCTTGGAACAGACATTTTTGTGCCAGAGGCGATTTTTTCTGATGGATTCAGAAATGAAAACCCAACCGGTATTTTTAGAAACTCATTCTCAAAAATAATCAATGAGATCAGTGACGGATGTGACATTATTTCGATTTTTTCACATGTTGGTAAAGATTTGAAAATCACAGCTTTCGACGCTGCTTCAAGTATCTCAATAGAAGCAATAAAATACATTGATGGTCAAAATCTATGTTTTCGTTTCAAGTCTGGATTCTGTTTAATCGCAGGCCCATGTAACCCATATGGATTGACCCGACCTGCAAGGTCGGCTCAATCCAATGTTCAAGAAGCCCGGCCTATTGGCATGGAATTTTATATATGGGTAATGGTTCGATATCTGTCAGGGGTGAACCGGCA
>JBAYZR010000082.1:0-11427 GCA_041672425.1 Pedobacter sp.
TTAGGCACTCGGCAAAGAATAAATGTTCCATATAACGTTCAGATTTGGGTCGGAGTTTGCCGTGCCGATTGAGCAAAACCGCAGGCGTAGCAATGCTACGTTGAGGATTTTGCGATTGAGGCGCGGCGAAATACGGCCCAAAGATGAAATGCAAGATGGATGTTTATTCTTTGCCGAGCGCCTAAATCGGCAGACCGACTGATAAACGCAGGATCGCCACTACATCGGCGATGTTGATCTTGCCGTTCGCAGAGCTGATCGGAGCTGCCGCTAAATATTTGGCGCTCTGTGGTATCAGTCCGGCGATAATTTTCATAGCCATCAAGGCGTCTTTAATATCAACATCGCCTTCGCCGGTCAGATCGCCTTTCTTTGCCGGCGTGGCAATGAAGCTCGCAGTGACTGTGCAGTTGCTTATAATGCCACTGGTGGTGTAGGTGTTGCCGTTCAAGCTTCCGTTGCAGCCGCTAACGGCAGCTATCTGGTACCCAGGGCCAGGTTGCACTGTAAAACTGACAGTCTTGCCGACTTCGGCGATTTGGCTGGCAGGAAATACTGTGCCGTTGGCGTTGGTGTCGGCGTTGGCGTCGGCCTTGGCCTTGGAAGTGACGGTGAATGAAATCGGCGGAATTGCCGCAGCAATGGTCTGGGTAACCGGATAGGCTGCATTATAGCTTGAGTTGCCAGCCTGCCCGGCGACAATGCTACATGCGCCGGTGCTAATACCGATGATGGTTGTGCCGGTGACGGTGCAGACATTCTGGGTTGTAGAGCTGAAGGTGACCTCAAGGCCGGAACTTGAAGTGGCACTGACGATAGAAGTGCCTCCAACCGCCAGTTTTGGAGGGTTAAAGGTTACTGTCCCGATAGTCTGGTTCCCCTTGCCAACAGAGAGATCCTGGGTAACCGGAGAGGCCGCGCCATAGTTTGCACTGCCAGCCTGGTTGGCGGTGATGATGCAGGTCCCGGCTCCAACTCCGGTTACAGTGGTGTCGCTGACAATACAAACGGAAGCTGGATAGCTGCTGAAGGTGACTGGCAGCCCGGAGCTGGATGTGGCGCTAACTGTAGTAGCGCCACCGGTCATAAGGGTTGGCGGGTTGAATGTTATAGCTCCGATAGTCTGAGCTGACTTGCCGATAACAATGTTAAGAGTAACCGGAGAGGCCACTTCATAGTTGGCATTGCCGACCTGGTTGGCAACAATGGTGCAGGCGCCGAATGCAATGCCGTTGACTGTACTTCCATTGGCGTCGCTGACGGTGCAGACGGAAGTGGTGTTGCTGCTGAAGGTGACGGCATTGCCGGATGCACCGCCGCTGGCGTTTAGCGTGCCGCTGCCACCCATTGCAACAATGGGTGGCGCGCCAAAGGTGATGGTCTGGCTTCCCTTGCCGACACTAATGTTCTGTGTAACCGGGGCGGCAGCATTATAGTTGGCGTTTTCGGCCTGATTGGCGGTAATGGCGCAGGCGCCGGCGGCAATGCCGTTGACACTGTTTCCGTTAGTGACAGTGCAGACGGATGCAGGGCTGGCGCTGAAGGTGACCGCATTGCCGGATGCACTGCCGCTTGCGCTGACAGTGCCGCTGCCGCCCACCACAACCGTGGGTGCGACACCGAAGGTGATGGTCTGGCTCCCCTTGCCGACAGTAATGTTCTGTGTAACCGGGGCGGCAGCATTATAGTTGTCGTTTTCGGCCTGGTTGGCGGTAATGGCGCAGATGCCGACGGCAATGCCGTTGACACTGTTTCCGTTAGTGATAGTGCAGACGGATGCAGGGCTGGCGCTGAAGGTGACCGCATTGCCGGATGCACCGCCGCTGGCGCTGACGGCGCCGCTGCCGCCCACCACAACCGTGGGTGCTGCGCCGAAGGTGATGGTCTGGCCGACCAGTCCTACGATAATGTCCTGGGTGACCGGGGTGGCTGCGTTATAGTTTGTGTTGCCGGCCTGATTAGCGGTGATGGTGCAGGTACCGCTTGTTTTGATGGTAATTGTACTTCCGTTAGTGCCGCCGACGGTACATACGCTTGTGGTATTTGAACTGAAGGTGACCACATTGCCGGATGCTCCACCAGTGGCGCTTGCCGTGGTTACATCCCCGACGTTGACTGAATTCGGTGAAAACGCAAACGAAATGATGGTCTGGCTCCCCTTGCCGACAATAATGTTCTGGGTAGCCGGAGAGGCTGCGTTATAGTTTGTGTTGCCAGTCTGGTTGGCGGTAATGGTGCATGTTCCGGCTGAAACACCGTTAATAGTGCTTCCGTTAGTGCCGCTGGCAGTGCAGATCGATGCAGGACTGGCGCTGAAGGTGACCGCGTTGCCGGATGCGCCGCCGCTGGCGCTTGCCGTGCCGCTGTCGCCGATCACAACCGTAGGGGCAGCGCCAAAGGTGAGGGTCTGTCCGGTCTTGACGACAGTAATGTTCTGGGTGACAGGTGAAGCAGCATTATAGTTGGCATTGCCGACCTGGTTGGCGGTAATGCTACAGGCGCCGACGGCAATTCCGTTGACACTGTTTCCGTTAGTGACAGTGCAGACGGATGCAGGACTGGCGCTGAAGGTGACTGCGTTGCCGGAGGCCCCACCGCTGGCGCTGACGGCGCCGCTGCCGCCGACCACAACCGTGGGTGCAGCGCCGAAGACAATGGTCTGGCTCCCCATGTCTACAGTGATATCCAGGGTGACGGGTGAAGCCGCATTATAGGTTGCGTTGCCGGCTTGGTTGGCGGTGATTGCGCAGGTTCCGGCAGCAATTCCGTTGACACTGTTTCCGTTAGAGACCGTGCAGATGGATGCAGGGCTGGCGCTGAAGGTGACTGCGTTGCCGGATGCCCCACCGCTGGCGCTGATAGTGGCACTGCTGCCCACCACAACCGTAGGCGCTGCTCCAAAGGTAATGGTCTGGTCAATCATTCCGGTAGGGATAACCGGGTTGGATGAGCCTGATGAGGTACCTGTCAACCCTGCGGCATTCGTTGCCTTTACGGAGAAGGTATAGGATGTGCCGGGAGTCAGGCCGGATACGATGAGCGGACTTCCTGCCCCTGTAACTGTTTTCCCGTCAGGAGTGGAGGTTGCGGTATAGCTGGTAATTGCGCTGCCGCCATTAGAACCCGGAGCGGTAAAGTAGACCTTAGCCTGGCCGTCGCCCGCTGTCGAAGCTGTGCCGATGATCGGAGCACCCGGTGCAGTAGCTGCCGCAGGAGGCGCCGAGATGGTGGTTGATCCGTTGGCATTGGTGGTGATGGTGGCGACCGCGACGCCGGTCCTACCAATGGTGTCAGTAGTGCCAGCTTTTGCATTGTTCCAGTAGTATAGGATTTGGGTATTGTTAGTTGATAAAGTAGCTAGGCTCAGTTCGGTGGCTTCACGGGCTGCGACGCCGGTTATGGTGTTGGCAAGCCATCCCTGAGTCGAAGACAGTTTGTTTTTGTAGCTGTTGGGGTACGACGCCACACCTGTGTAGTTTGTTCCGCCCTGGTCATTATAAGTAGAATACATGCTGGTAGTACCAGCATTTATGGATGTCAGACCATAGGTGCCGCCGATAACCAAAGGAGCGGTCGTAGTGCTGTTGCTGGCCCAGAGGTCGGTGTTGGTTCTGTCAAGGGCAAAATAGACCACATACCCGGTGGTGAGTGAGCCGAAGGAACCAAAAATGGTGTTAGTCGGGGTGTTGGCAGGGGTAACAGAATTTACCAGATCTGATACCTTGCCTAAGTCGGTGGCGATTTCAGCTCCGTTGCGGTCGTAATACACCCGGATCAACTCCAGGTCCTGGAAGACTGCGAAGGCGCTGGTGGCCATGCTCAGGGCAAGGGTGGCTGTAATGATTATGGTAAAAAGTTTCTTGAACATACCTGGTTCTCCTGATCCTGCAAATGATGTTTGAACCCAATTCTAACCTGTGTTGATAACAATCAAGCCGCGCAGCCAGCACGCATCAAAGTGTTACCGAAACAATGCTGCTCGGGGCGCTATCGGCATCGCCAACCGCGGTAACAACATAATAATAGGTCTGACCAGACTGGAGGCCCGAATGGGTGAAATACGCCTTGGTGCTGTCATCACCATTTTTCCTCGTTCCTTTGGCCATCAATTTTTCCGGGGTCGCGGCATCCGTAGTCGAAAAATAGATGTTATAGGTAACGCCGCTGATACCGGAGGTATCCTTGCTCCAGGAGAGTGATACCTGCTGGGAACCCTGGGTTGCGCTGACACCACTGGGGACAGCAGGAATTCTCAGCGCCGGGGTCACCGCCACAACCGGACCGGCTGTATAGCGGCCATCTAGAGGGTTGCCGTTGGCGTTTTGCACGGCCGCGACCAGTTGCAGGTAGTATGTGGCTCCGTTATTGAGACCGGAAAGTCTGTAGGTGTAGACTCCGTTTGAATCTTTGGTCAGAACCTTGGCGGCATTTTCTATTTTTTCTTTTATATTATTGAGAACATCCGGAGAATCAGACCAGTACAGTATGTAGTAGGGAGCCGCAGTTGCATCAGGGTCGGAGGGCGACAGCTTGAGAGGCGCTACATCATTCCACGTGATAACACACGACCCGTTGCCCGGTTCGGCTGACATATTGGACGGTGAGGCAAAAGAGGCCAGTACCAGAGTGACAAGGTCGGTATTGACGGCAGCGACAGGGCTCTGCGGTCGCACAGCTACGATCGGGCTGAATCCGCTTTCCTTGCCGGAAATAACGGCGGTGATTGCGTAATAATAGGTAGTATTGTTGGCAAGAGATGAGTCAAGGTAGGTTGAAGTGGTTTTATTGACCGCCGCAGTGGTAAAGGTTATTTTGTATTTAATGATGTCCTTTGTCGTGAAGCTGTTCTTGATGGTGGAGCGATAAATGTTATAGCTCACGTCTGTGTTAATCGGCGGAGTCGGCCCCATGAATTCCAGTAGCGCCTCAGTGTCCATGGCGGTCACCTTGAGGCCGAACGGCGCGGTGGGCTGCACCGCCTGGGGTGTCGCGGAAACAGGACGGCTTGCTGGCCCTTCTCCTGAAGCGTCAACCTGGGTGATAACATAATAATAGCGCTGACCGTTGCTCACATTGGTGTGATCAAAGGATTGCCCCTCATAATTTGTGGCGATCCTGTTGCTGTCTTTCTTGATGTCTGTCGGGTCGGTGGAACAGTAGATGTTGTAGGTCGGCAATGCGGCGGACAACGAAGAACTGGTGGTAGACTGCGATGAACTGGCAGCCTTGTCCCAGTTGATGTTGATCTTTCCGTCATAGGCTCTTATGGACACATTTGTCCATGCTGCTGTTTTTCCAGCCGAACTGGCAGTTGATGATGACGATCCCGATCCGCCACACGCGGAGAGGCACAACGTTGTCATGCCCGCCATCAGCAAATGCTGTACTGCAACCCTGTATCTTCCCATCTGAGTGTTCTCCTGTTGGATATTAATCACAAAAAATAAAACCTTGAAAACCGCATGTGCAAGATGACAGGATCTTATTTTGTCTGGAGCAGGAGCCTGAAGCCGATGCCATCCTTGCGGGTTGCGGGTAATAAGTATTCGCGGTATGAGGTGCGAAGCTGTCCGTTGACACTGTCGCTGGCGCCCCCCCGCAAAACGCGGTTGATGCCGAAGGGGTCGCCCTGGGGGTTCATGCGCGGACTCTGCCGGTAATAATAGGGATCATAGCGGTCCAGCACCCATTCCATGACATTGCCGCTCATATCGTATATTCCCAGGGCGTTGGCCTTTTTGCTGCCTGCCGACAGGGGTGTTCCGGCACATGAAAGCTTGCCACAGGCGTAATCAGCCAGCGTATTTTCATCGTTTGTGCCGGAGTACATCTGCTGTTTGCCGCCACTACGGGCGGCGTATTCCCACTCCGCCTCGGTCGGCAGTCGGTATTTCAGGCCCGAGAGGGTATTCAGACGTTTTATGAATTCGTGGACATCGTGCCAATTTACCCCGCAGGCCGGGTAATTTGCACCACGCATAAGCCGCAGAGGGAGCTTGTCGCCCAACACCTCATTCCATTGGGCCTCGGTAACCTCGAAGATTCCGATTCTGAAATCATCGACACAGACCTCATGCGCCGGCTTCTCGTCATAGCCGCCAACACCGGACTGGTCTCCCATTCCGTAGCAGCCGCCCTTGACAAAAGCAGTACGGATGTCCGGAGCCACTGCACTGCCGCGGGCCACCCCGGACAGCAGCAAATTGACAAACAGCAGGATGAACGCCATCGGCACGTAAAACTGTGAAACTCTGTTTGCCGGTTTCATGGCGTCACCGGTCAGTTCTGCTGAAGCCGCACTCTCCGCATGATCGGGAGTCCGACGAGACCGGAGGCAAACAGTAAAATCGCTGCCGGTAAAGGAACAGGGGTAGCATGTGCAATTTCGGTAATATCAATAGTAAATGAAGTATCAGTCGTTGTTGCCACTGTAGGCACAAACGATCTTTTGTCCGGTGTGCTGGAGCTCGGGCTTGCAACAGACGCCTGAGCAGAGTTGGTCTGTTCACCGCTCCCCATGCGGACTGCGGTCGACAGGGATAGGTTGGGCGCTCCAGCAGATGAAGCGGATGGCGCGGACGGCATAGCCGTTAATCCGACCGGCTGTTCGCCTCCTTCACCTTCAAAATGTCCTTCCATAATGCTGAAGGCAGGCAGCGCTGCATCGGCATGCCGTTTATGCACCGCAGCGAACAGATCGGAATGGTTTCCGCCGCCAAGCAAATCGTCGAGGTGTTGGGAAGCAGCCCCGTTTGATACGGTCTCGATGGATCTGTTGTCAGATCCGTCGTTACCGGACATGGCCGCAATCGCCGGCATGGCGCCGAGGCTCGCAAGCAGCAGTGATAGTGACATGGTTTGCAGGTGATTCATGAACTTGTCTCCTTGCTTAGGGAGCCGGAAAAAACAAATATACCGTTTTACATCCCGTCTTCAGGCCGCCTTTGCCGCTCCTTCAATCGCAAAATCCTCAACGTAGCCCTGCTACGCCTGCGGTTTTGCTCAATCAGGAACGACAAATTCGGCCCAAATCCGTGCGTAAAACTTGGTATATCAGTTTATTCCGACTCCCTTATAAATAGGTTGAGTGATTTTGGTCCGGAAAAGTGATGTTAGTAACGGCGGTAATATAGCAGGTTATTATTACAGAAGTGCTGAGGATGGGTAACGATTATAAAACAATTGAAATTCTGATTAAGTCATGTCGACAATGTGCGTTTATTCAGTAAAAACGGGCAGTGCCATCGATTCAATAATCCTGATTTTCGCCATATATGCAATTGTTGTTGCCAGATTGTTGCACTTGTTTATAAAAACATGTCCAACTAACTATAATTATTGATGTATACTCTTTTTATCGTGGTAACCAAATCTTTTCAATTCTTTAACATGAAAGCAACAATTATTCGTTATAATCACTGCCGGTATTAATGTAATTGCCGCATTAGGTACTTTGCTGACCTGATCTACCATGACCAGGCCCCAGAAAGCCTGCTACGAAGAAAAATTCCGTGGCGGGCTTTTTTGTTTTTCGGATCACTGGCGGCGCTCATGGTGCAAATATCGCTAAGGGAGTCGGAAAGGGGGAGTATGACATATACAAGGATGATTTAGATGAAGCAGCTACAAACAATTGCATAAGGGGGTCAGAATAAACTGATATACCAAGTTTTACGCACGGATTTGGGCCGGATTTGTCGTTCCTGATTGAGCAAAACCGCAGGCGTAGCAGGGCTACGTTGAGGATTTTGTGATTGAAGAAACGGCAAAGATGGCCTGAAGACGTGATGTAAAACGGTATATTTGTTTGTTCTGACTCCCTAAATGGGAGAACAGGGTAATTCAATTCAATCATTCAGGGAGAACAGCAAATGAACCACAGAAAAATATATATCTACAAATATCTTTTGATCGTCATGATGTACCTGGCTACCATGATCACATCGGTTGGAACTGCCCAGGCGGCATTTTCAGTGACCGATTTGAATACTGCCGATCTGAATACAATTAGTGATTACAGTCAAGACGCACAAGGCAATTACTGGGTAACCGAGAGCTATGGTGAGAGGAATCTGATACCTTACCCTTCACACGACGGTAACGCTATAGTGAATAGCCAGAATGAGTTCTTCACCAAGAGAGTGAATATCGATAATTCAGGCCGGATTGTTATTAATTTCAGCGTAACAAATGCATCATCCTACAAGTGGTCCGATTATCACTTCCTGCTAGGCAAAAATGTTTCTTTGGTGTCAGCGACCAGCGATGTTTTTCAGAATTCAAAAGTTGTAGTTAAAGATAACGAGCTGAGTTTTTGGGCTCCAGATTGGGTGATGCCAGGGCAGACAGTTAATTTTACCCTGACCATGGACGCTCAAGCAACTGATTTTAATCTGGATCAGTTAGCCACAACAACGCCGATCCCGGCTGCCTTCTGGCTTTTCGGCTCAGGACTGCTGGGGTTGACAAGAATCAGAAAAAGTTCAAAAGGCAGGGTTTGAAGTGCATACCATTCTGAACGAAAAGGAGCGGACATGAACTCTCATTCTCCCCTGAAAACTGCCTGGCAAACGCATGCAGTCAACAACGGGGCCTTACTTTGCCACAAATAGTGTTACCTATAATTTACATACCTGTCATGCAATCGACAATTGGATTTGCTAGAATCGGTTCCCGGATGGAAAGAAGAGGCAGCGGCATGGAATAAGGGAGTCAGAATAAACTGATATACCAAGTTTTACGCACGGATTTGGGCCGGATTTGTCGTTCCTGATTGAGCAAAACCGCAGGCGTAGCAATGCTACGTCGAGGATTTTGTGATTGAAGGGACGGCAAAGATGGTCTGAAGACGTGATGTAAAACGGTATATTTGTTTGTTCTGACTCCCTAAGTCGATGGCCGAACACCTGCCGTTTGGAGGCGAATGATATGAAAAAAGGGTATCAGTGCCCACGTTGTGGCAATAGAGAAACTGAAAGCATGCTTGTGGATCGAGATGGATGCAAATTGGTTGCTGTCTTCATGATTCCGCAAAAAATTCTCAGAAGATCTGATGTCAGGATTTCCTGTTCGGACTGCGGGTGGCTGGCAGATGCCGAGTTGTTCCGAACACACCGACAGACTGCGGCAAACTGCTCACCGTAACCGGTCCATGACTAATCTTAGCAGTCGTCACAATTTCTCGCCATGGCTTTGGCGCCTCCACCTTTCCGGCCCGATTCAATTGTGGTCGGAGATCACAGTAGTGAAAGCCAGTACATGATAATTGCGGACAAACACACCCCGGCCTGGCTCCGCTTCACATTGCTCTGCACCCTGTTCCTGTTCGCGGCGGTCTGGCTGGAACCTCACCTGGCTCCGCTCTGTCGTGCCACCGCTGTCCAGGTGGGCGCGCTTCTGAGCCTGGCCGGTGGTATGCCGCATGTACGGGGCGATCTGATCACCCTGTCAGGATTTACCGTGCGGATCGTCACTGAATGCACGCCGCTGTATGCCTGCCTGTTGTATTGCGCATTTGTCCTGGCACAGCCATCCTCATGGCAGCGCACTCTGGCCGGACTGCTGCTGGGAGTGGCGGTCATCGCCGCCGCCAACCTCCTGCGGATCACACTTGTCACTGTTGCCGGCACAGTTGTTGCCCCCATACTTTTTGACATCCTCCATGTCTACCTTGGCCAGGTTGCCATGCTGATACTGGTGGTGGCGGCTGCCCTGTTCTGGCTGCGCTGGAGCGTCGGCGCTCCGGCGCCGTTATCTTTTCTGTTGAGGGCTGGATTAATAGCAACAGCTCTATTTGTACCATGGCTTGCAATTAACCGGGATTATGTAGAGGTTCTTGATAATCTGGTTGCGCTCTTGTTCTCATTTCTGTATCCCGGATATCAGCTGCTGACTCCACGCCCCCTGGCAATCTACAACCACACCTTTGCGGTTCCGCTGTTTGTCGCCCTGGTACTGGCAGGCCGCAGCGCCTGGACATGGCGACGGATGATTGCGGCAATCTACGGAATCTGCCTGATAGCGGGCTGGCACGCCCTGTTCCGGATTACCCACGTGGTCTGGACCGCACTGGATGTGCCGGAAATAGTGCCGCTCCATCAGGCCATCTATCTCTTGGGACAGTTCATGCTGCCCTTTTTGCTCTGGCTTTGGCTGGACCATCGTGCCAGTCATAATGACGTGGTGCGACCGACATTGCCGGTGCATACTGCACTCCTTGTCCTGTTGCTGGTACTGGGTTGCTCCTCCCCGGCGCTTGCACTGTCGCCGGTCGTGTCGGTGCAATATAACGGACGAGGCGGTTTTGCCATCAAGGCCAACAACCTTGTGCATGTCCAAGATGCTGAGATCCGCATTGACTACCGTAGTGATGATGAGACGCCCCCCCAGGTGAGCGGGGCAGGTCTGGGGACTCAGGCCGACATTGACGTGCAGGCCGACTCCGGCTTGCTCACCATCAGGCTCAAGAGCAGCAAGCCGTTGAGTGGTAATGTTTTGCTGGCAAATGCCCAGATACGGGGGACCGTAAGCTACATCACAGCCTGGATGAAAAATGATAAAGGGATGACGGAGATGCCCGGTTATTTGATCAAAAATCCGACTGATGAACAGTTGAGTGCGATGGCGTCGAGCCGTCCGCTTGCTCCCACCCCGGCACGGACTGTTGTACGTCCACCGGCGCAGTCAGTTGCCTCTGCTGTTGCTGCTTCAAAACCCGCGGCAGCGGCGGCAGAAACTACAGCTTTACCGGCGCCTGAATATACCCCGCGCACTATTACGTTCAGCCGCCGCAAGAGTGTGCTGGACTCCTTTCACGCATATACCGGCGAGCGCAACCCGGACGCCATGGCACGGCTGTTCGAGCGCAGCGATGACATGTTCATTCAGCAACCCCCTGTGCTGTTGTCGGACGGAGTTGCCTCGCTAAGGCTTGAAGTCCGCGCGGGTGACCAGAGCAGCGGAAGGGCGCCGCAGTTCTTCATATCGGGTGGTAATTGCACCGCTCTCGAGATCAACGATGGCGGAGCCTGGGTGATTGAGATCGTACCTGATGAGGGGAGCCTGGCAACTTCGGTCACAGTATTGACCGGAGAGGAAATGATCGAATACCCCCTGGTTGTGGCCCCGCCGCTGGAGTTGTTTTATGCGTCCGGTGCAGGGGAGGTCGAAGAGGAGTACGTCGCCGCTGCCAACAGATTGGCTTTAAGTTCGGACTGACGTGCGCTTGTCGAATTTAAAGGAAGGCAACCAGGGGTGTTTATGACAAAGATTGGCCGCAATAAGCCCTGCATCTGCGGCAGCGGGATTAAAAGCAAGATGTGCTGCGGCGCCGGCACAGTTACCGTTACTGATATCCCTGCTCTGGCGGAGCGCTACAACGAGCAGGGCAATGCCTGTGCGGACCAGGGTCGGCTCACCGAGGCCATC
>JBAYZR010000083.1:0-11411 GCA_041672425.1 Pedobacter sp.
AGATAGCAGAGAACAGGGATTTTCCCTTTCTGGATGGATGTTTCAAACTCCTGGGCCGTCATAATCAGTAAGACTGCTCAATTGCGGTCAGGAATTTCTGGGCAAGAATCCTGGATGCGGCGGCAAGGGCAGCCTCTTCAGCATCGCGCTGGCGAGCAAGATCCGTGGCTGCGGGATAATCCTGAGAGGATTGGAGCATACCTTTCCAGATCGGTGCGCCACCTCCCTTTCGGTACAATTCCAGTTCCACATCGATGGTTAGACGATATTCCTTGACCCGGTCCAAGGCCGTGTAGGAAAGCGAGCGGATTGAATACGAGCGCAGAATGCCTTTTACCTGAAGATCACCCTCAGCCTCGTTACCAGCTGGCGCCAAACCCCGCATGGCATGCCCCTCTTCAAGCAATGCTCTGCGTATAACTGTCTGGGCCGATGGGCTGATAGTCTCGTTGACAATGAAGGCGACCCACAAAGATTGGCCGGAAGCCAAGCGGTTTTCCGCAGAACCGGTCAGATGATAACCACATCCACACAACAGAATCAGAATCACGGCGACGGATAAAAAACGCATATTTCTACCCCACCACAATGTTGACCAGTTTGCCAGGTATGCAAATAATCTTGCGTATCTGCTTGCCCTCGATAAACGGCTTTACCTTCTCCTCCGCAAGAGAAATGGCTTTCATGGTCTCCTCATCGGCGTCGGCAGGTACAGTGAACCTGGAGCGCAGCTTGCCGTTAACCTGGATGACCACCAACACCTCATCATCAACAACCGCTTCACGGTCATAGTCGGGCCATGACGTCTCGGTCAGAGGGGTAAGGTGTCCCATCCGCTGCCATAGCTCTTCGGTGATATGAGGGACAAAAGGCGCCAGCATCTGCACCATACTCCCCAGTGCTTCCTTCATGACGGCGCCATACTGGGACGTCGTCAACTCCGCCCCCTGGAGGACGTTCAATAATTCCATCACAGCGGCAATTGCGGTGTTGAAATGAAAACGTTCCTCAATATCCTCGGTGACCTTCCTGATGGTCTTATGCACGACGCGGCGGACTGCTCGATCCTCAGGTGTGAGTGCGGAGAGATTCACCGCTCCTGAGTTATTGATCAAATCCAGTCGATCATGAACCAGTTTCCATACACGATTCAGGAACCGGAAGGAGCCATCTACCCCCTGGTCACTCCAGTCCAGGTCTTTTTCAGGAGGAGCGGCAAACAGCGAAAAGAGACGGGCAGTGTCTGCGCCATAACGATCAATCAGGCCATTGGGATCAACCACATTACCCTTGGATTTGCTCATCTTGGCGCCGTCCTTGATGACCATGCCCTGGGTTAGTAGTTTGGTGAATGGTTCATCGCAGGTTATATAACCCAGGTCGCGCAGCACCTTGGTGAAGAAACGGGCATAAAGCAGATGCATGACGGCGTGTTCTATTCCGCCGATATACTGGTCAACGGACATCCAGTAATCCACTCGCTCACTATCGAGAGGAGCATCCAAAAGATCCGGGCAACAGTAACGCAGGAAATACCAGGACGATTGTACAAAGGTGTCCATGGTATCAGCCTCGCGTCGCGCAGGTTGTCCACACAATGGGCAAGGAACATTGATAAAGGAATCAACCTTGGCCAGTGGGCTGCCACCCTCGCCGGTGAATTCCACATCCATGGGAAGACGCACCGGCAGATCCTGATCCGGTACCGGCACTACACCGCATGCATCACAGTAAATGATGGGAATTGGGTTACCCCAGTACCGCTGACGAGAGATGCCCCAGTCCCGCAGCCGGAAATTAACGGTCTTCTTCCCGATTCCTTCAAGTTCGAGAAAATCGGCGATGGCCTCCTTGGCAACATCGCTACGCTGTCCGTTAAACTGGCCGGAGTTGGCCAGAATCCCGATGTCGGTGAAGGCAGCGGCCATGGATATCGGATCAAGCGTTTCCCCCTCAGGCTGGATGACGACCTGAAGCGGCAAGTCATATTTCCGTGCGAATTCAAAATCGCGCTGATCGTGGGTAGGAACTGCCATTACAGCGCCTGTTCCATAGTCCATCAGGACAAAGTTGGCCAGATAGATCGGCATGCGCATCCTGGTCAAAGGATTGATGCAGTACGAGCCGGTGAAGACCCCCTCCTTCTCAAAGTCCTCGGCGGTCCGCTTGATACGGTCGGTCTTTTTGACCTTCTCAATGAAAGCATTCACCTCCTCTTTTCTGTCAGGCGTTGTAAGTGCCTCAACCCGAGGATGTTCGGGTGCAAGTGACATAAAGGTGGCGCCAAACACGGTATCCTGGCGGGTTGTAAAGACCTTGATTGCGTCTGCATTTCCTTCCAAAGGGAAATCGATCTCACAGCCAAAGCTTTTTCCGATCCAGTTGCGCTGCATCACCAAGACACGTTCAGGCCAGCCAGGCAGGCGGTTTGTCCAATCCAGCAGTTCCTCGGCATAGTCGGTGATCCGGAAAAACCACTGATCCAGTTCCTTCTGATTCACATCACTGTCACAGCGCCAGCAACAACCATCCTCCACCTGTTCGTTGGCCAGTACGGTCTCACACTTCGGGCACCAATTGACAAAGGAGGTCTTTTTGTAAGCCAATCCTTTTTCATACATCTCAAGGAAAATCTTCTGTTCCCATCGGTAATATTCAATGTCACATGTGGCCAGTTCCCGGCCCCAATCGTAGGACAGACCCATCTTCTTGAGTTGGCCGCGCATGTAGGCAATGTTCTCATAGGTCCATTTGGCCGGATGGCTTTTGTTCTGGATAGCCGCATTCTCCGCCGGCATCCCGAAGGCATCCCATCCCATGGGATGAAGCACATTATAGCCGCGCATCTTCTTGAATCTGCCGACTACATCACCAATGGAATAGTTACGCACATGGCCCATATGAATCCTGCCGGATGGGTATGGAAACATCTCCAAAAGGTAATATTTCTGTTTTTCACGATCCTCAGTCACTGCAAAGGATTTGGCTTCTTCCCAGTGCTGCTGCCACTTTTCTTCAACATCCCGAGGGTTATACTTCTGATCCACTGTCTCTTCCTTTCTTATCATTTCTCGTCAAAGTTCGTTGCCGGTTTTATAAATACTGTTTAATTTTCATATCCTGCTCACTATCGATATGATTGCGGCGCAGCCAGACCGTGTCGGTGTATTATTCTAAGCAAATCAGGCTTTTGATAGATCATATCATTTTTGAAATGGCGCAGGGTGAACATCGTCGTGATGTTCATTAGCGACTCCGAATGCCCCAGAAGCAAAAAGCCACCATCATAAAGAGATGCATGGAATGATTCCACCACTCTTTTTTTAGCTGCAATATCGAAATAAATAATAACATTGCGACAGAAAATGAGGTCCATTTTACCAAGCATAACCATACGATGTGTGTCAAACAGGTTAAGATGGCTGATATTGACAAGTCCCCGTACTTCGTCATTAATCCTGAATCCATCATCCTGCTCTTGGAAGAATCGTTTCAAATAGCAGTCGTCGGTAAGCCGAAATGAGGATTTACCATATATTCCTCGTCGTGCAAGCTGTAACACCCTTTGACTTATGTCGGTACCAATGATCTCGATTTTCCAACCCTGAAGTTCTTTGATACCAAGCAAAAGCATGGCAATTGTGTACGGCTCTTCGCCCGTTGAACATCCGGCGCTCCAGATACGCAAAGAACGTTCGCCGCGCGCTGCTTTCATCTTGAGGAGCTCGGGGATAATTTCATCTGTAAATGCTTTCAATTGGTATGCTTCACGGAAAAAATAGGTTTCATTGGTCGTCAGGATATCCATGATATCCATCAGTTCCTGATCTTTCTTCCGGTTGTACTTTATAAAATGGTAGTAATCTCGAAATGATGGGAGATTGTGTGCTATAAGCCGACGGGCGAGGCGTTTTTCCAGGAGGTATTTTGATTTGTCATCAAAATATATGCCGCAATGATCGTATATACAATCGCGAAAGAGACGAAACTCTTCGTCAGACATGAATTGATCGACACCCAGGAAATATGTCATGCAATCCCTTCCAGCAAGCCCTGGATATATATTTTAATCGGATTATTCTCGTCTCGCTTCAAAGCCTGCATAAGAAATGTTTTTGCCTGTTGGGGAGGCAGTTCGGTCAGCACTTCAGCCCATGCGGAACGTACTTTCAGGCGGGGGTGCGACATAAGCCGCTCTGCATTGAACATGATCCATTCACCGCCCTGACGGGCAAGGATTGCAATGGCCAGCAATAATACGTCTCTGTCATCACTGTCGAGAGCCTTTTCAACCAAATCCATTGCCTGGCGGCTTCCGATTATTTCAAGCACCTCAAGGCAGGTAATCATCAAAAACCCCTCGGCTATTGAGAAAACAGACTGTATGGCTTGAAGCGCACTTGATTTATCAATACTTGCAATACTTCTTAGAACCGCACACTGAACCCAACACTCCTCGTCGTTCAATGCATGCGTCAGGAAGGGGACAACATCTGAGCCGCCGACCTCCCCCAAAGTTTCCGCAGCGGCTATTCGCACATTGGGATCTTCATCAACAAGCGCTATCAACAAAATATTGTTGGCTGAGGAGAAGTGCAGTTTACCGATTGAGGTGACCGCAGCCTGACGGACAGTGGCGCTCTCGTCCTTAACCAGCAGCATTAGACGATCAGCATCTCCCAAAGTGGTATAAAGAATTACCGCCTCTCGCCGTTGCTCAGGAAGCTCTGATCCTTCCAATTTACGAGCCACATCTTGAATAGAACGACGGTCAATGCGAGCCAGCATCTGAAGACAGACCATCACATCGGCTCTTACATCGGAATCCGTGTCATCAAGAAGAGATACTATATCGGCAATGCAGTCCGTAAGACCGAGTTTGCCCACAGCTGTTACACCAGCAGAACGAACCTGCCGCGATGTGGAGCGAAGCGTTTCCCGGATCAACATACTCCCGGCTCGGTAGGCAAGGTCTCCCACCAGCGTACAGATAGCGCAACGGCCAATTTCATCACTTTCAGGATAGAGTGCAATAAGAGCATCCATACCGCGTGAACCAAGACGTTTGAATGATGTAAGAGCGCTGCCGGAAAGGCGTTCACAGGCATATGCCGCCAGCAACGTCTTTGCAGCACGAATATCGCCAATGATTCCAAGCGCAACAGTTATAGCTTCGGCCAGGGCAGGATCCTGCAGGTCAAACGAATCTATCAAGACCGGAACTGTCTCACTGCCTGATAACAGCTGCAAGGCTTCCTGGAATGCCTGCCGGTCCGTAGCGCTGGATCTTGAAAAGATACGATACCATCCTATGATTGCAGCATTACGGCTGCTTTTCTGACGTGACATAAAAGCTTGCATCAGGATGGGTGTTACCGACCCGTCGCCAATGCTCCCAAGACATTCATAGACACTTTTGCATAAGATGTTCTGGCCAGCCAGCATGACAATTTCCGCAGGTACGGATACATGGGCGGTCAATTTGCCTAAAGCTGCGAGAGCACTAAAACGAAATAAGATGGATTCTTTTCCTATAATGGCTTTGATCAGGTTTGATACCGCCCTGTTGTCGCCAATGTTCCCGAGATGTTCAGCCGCAGCAGAGGCAACATTCACATCAGGGTCACCCAGGGCGGAGAGTAGTGCCGGAACAAACTCCGGACTGCCGATAATACCCATAACGTCAACTACAAACTTGCGCACATCCTTGTCATTATCTCCCATGAGCTGAATCAATGGAACTGTAGCCCTTGATCCGATTCTGCCCACGGCCTCCGCAGCAGAGTTCCTTAAACCGGCATTTTCCTGGTTTCCAAGAAGTTCCAGAAGTAATCTAATGGATTCTTCATCAGGATTCATTGTTACAAAGACGTCAACGGCTTCTTTGCGCACCCTCCAGCTTTCATCTCCCATTGCAAAAAAAAGCAGATCGCGGGCTTCCTGGAACGATTGCTCCCTCAGAAGCGAAAGCGCCACACGGCGTGTTTCCTCATCCTGAGACCGCAGGGTTTTTTCTATATTCGGCAGACCATTCACCTGACTGCTCCCGTACAAGCGCGAAAATAATTTTTGACTCACTGTCAGTTTATGTCGGCAATTTCCCGATAATCTACAGGACAAACCAGAGCATCGATATTAAGAATCATAAAAACCTGCTCATCTGACAGGCAGAGGCCCAGCAAATATTCTACCCCTACCCATTCGTCCAGATCCGGTGGCGGTTTTATCTCACTGGCAGGAATTGTAATAACCTCCATGATATCGTCAACAGCAAGCGCAAGCATCTGTTGGCGAGAGAGGTTGACTATGAGCAGTTTACCGGACTTTCCCGCTGCCAAGGGCGTCATTCCGAATAGCTTGCGTAGATTCATGACCGGAATGACTATCCCGCGGAGATTGAGCACCCCTTCAAGTAACAGCGATGAGCGTGGGAGACTTGATAGTTTTTGCGGCTGAATGATCTCCTTGATTCGCATAATATCCACGGCAAAGAGATTGTCTTCCAGACAGAAACAGGCCAGCTGGATATCCTGTAGTTCTTTCTTCATAAGAATACGCTTCTTATCCATACCAACTCCATTTTCAGTAGAGATTGATATCAGTAATAGTATCCAGGTTCAACAGTATGATCATCCGGTTGTCCGTACGGCCGATATTGCTGACAAAATCCCGGTTGATCCCATCAAGAACGGCAGGGGCAGGCTCAAAACGATCTTTGGCTATACGCACAACCTGAATAACCTCGTCTACCAACAGGCCGATAAAGCCATCACCATGTCTTACCACAACAATACGTCCCCTGCTGGTAACGGCCTCTTTCATAAGACCCAGGCGGTCAAGCATGTCCACTATCGGTATGATAACACCACGTAAGGAAATGATCCCTGACACAAAGGAAGGCGCCCGGGGTATCTCGGTCACCTCTCGTGGCTTGATTATCTCTTTGATGCTCATGATGTTTATGCCGTATATCTCATTTGATACACGGATACAGAGAAATTCCTCATAATCTTCAACAACCGAACTGGCTTGTTCTGCAATTGGTAGCTGCAGGTCCTCATTGCAACCAGCTGCTATTCTCCCTGCCTGAATAATTTCAATCGGGTCGGAAGGCGCCTTTCGATGATGTACCTGGCACGGTTGAACGGGCGGCGCGAAAACTGACATTTCTGTATTTGTGAAAAAATCATCGCCAATAGACGCCGCCTGAAGTGGTACAACCACTTCCAACCGAGGCGCGACAACAGTCATGTCGCTTGGAGTATTTATCCCGGAAGCATCTTCAGGAGGCGTACTATGATGGCCTTTTCGGGCCTTTTGCCTTATTTTTGCCAGATCCATATACCCTGCCTAGATCATCAATTCATCTTTAATTTCATTGATGATGACCGAATCAATCAAAGCTGCATCGCTACCATAAGCCACAAGCAAGGCATTGGTTGCCATGGAGTTAATCCTGCGCGGTACACCACCGGTCAGTTCAAATATCTTTTGAACGGCATCCGGAGTGAACAATCCCGGGGCGCCACCTGCGACCTCAAGTCGAAAATCCAGGTATTCCATGGTCTCCTCCAGCGACAGAGGCTGGAGGTGATAATGGAGTGCAATCCGTTGTCGCAACGGTTCAAAACGCGGTGAAGCAAGCAAGCCACGTAATTCAGGCTGTCCCATAATGACAACTCCGAGCAGATTGCGGTCATCCAGCTGAAAATTGGTCAGAAGCCTGATCTCGTCAAATACTTCCGCATCAACGATCATCTGGGCTTCATCAACCACTATAACCGGACATATCCCCTTCTGATAACTTTCGTAGACTACCGTATTGATTTGTTCAAGCAGATCATCCTTGGCAGCAGCCGGGTTTTCAACATCCAACAGTCTGGCCGTGGTACGCAGGAATTCGATGGCATTCAGCCGTGGATTAACGATGAAGCAGAAACGGTATTCCTCACCAAGCCGATCCATCAGTGCGCGCGAGAGGGTTGTCTTACCACAACCAATCTCACCGGTCAGAACAGCGATCTCTCGCTCCTCCAGCACGAACTCCAATCTGGCCAACGCTTCTTCATGCCCACTGCTCAGGAAAAGAAAACGTGGATCAGGTGTTTTGCTGAAAGGTTTTTCCCTGAAGCCAAAATACGCCTTGTACATGGTATCAGTTCCCGCTTCTCATGGTTTCATTGATCATGCCACCTACATCGAGCACAAGGATTGTACGCTGATTCCCAAGGTCCGCAACGCCGGAAATCCCACGGAAACGCTTGAATGCTTCACCTATGGACTTGATGACGATATCCTGCTGCCCCAGCAAGTCATCCACTACAATACCCATCCGTTTCTCGGCAACCCTGACCACAACCACATAAAACTCACCGGATGGGTTTACTTGACCTTGACGGTCGATATTGAAGAAATTATCCAGTCTGAGAAGCGGCAAGGTTGTCTCTCGCAGTTGGATAACCTCCTTACGCTCTACTGTTTTGATAGCATCAGCGGTTATAATCAGTGATTCCAGCACCGACGTTATGGGAATGGCGTATGTTCTATCACTACAGGCGATGATCAACGCCTTGATGATGGCCAAGGTGATGGGAAGGGTAATTACGAAACGGGATCCAGTCCCTTTTCCGGTTTCAATATCTATCATACCGGAGACCGCGGCGATATTGTTCTTGACAATATCCATACCCACCCCGCGTCCCGACACCTCACTTACTTTGTCAGCGGTAGAAAAACCGGGAAGAAATATGAGATCTATCGCATCATTATCCGAAAGGGTCATTGTGTCATGGACAAGACCCTTTTGCAGGGCTTTGGCCTTGACTTTCTCCAGATCAATACCGTTGCCGTCATCCTCAATCTCAATGACAACGTGGTTACCTTTCTGGTAGGAAGATATTTTTATAGTGCCCTTCTCTTCCTTGCCTTGTGCAGCACGACTCTCCGGTGACTCGATACCATGATCGATGGCATTTCTGATGATATGCATCATCGGATCAGAAATATCTTCAATGATCAGCTTGTCCAGCTCTGTATCAGCTCCGTAAAACTTCAGATCCACCTTTTTACCCTGTTCCCGGGAAATTTTACGGACAATTCGTGACAATTTTTCATAGAGTTGCCCGATAGGAATCATCCGGATCTCTATCACCCCTTTTTGCAGATCAGCCAGTTTGCGCTCAAGCCCCTTGGCTGCCTTGCCAAGATCAATGGCCATAAGCGAGAACCCTTCGGTGCGCATACGGGCGGCAATTCCGGAGATGGAAGAATGAGCCAGCACCAGTTCGCCAACTATGTTCATCAGCTCATCCAGCTTACCGATATCAACCCGAACCGTGCGGCTCATGCTCTTGGATGATCGGGTGGCCTCATCCGACTGTACGGATGGAGACAATGGTTCATTTTGTACCAGGGGTATGACCGGAAGCGTGACCTGTTGTGGAAGCACTGATGGTGTTAGCGTTGAGGAGACCGGTGGCGCTGATTCTCCCAGGAGCGTAACAAAAATCTTATCTTGCTCAACCAACTCTTTCAACTCCTGGAGTTTCCTTGTACTGCCACAGATTATCTCAAAGTCGATATGAGTCTCCATGTTGTCCCCAACGATGGGCAACGTACTGATTACCTCGCCACATGTCTTCAGCAAATCTGAAACCCCAGCCAACTCCAAATCAAAGGTTATCAGCTCAAAAGAGGTGTGAACGGAATAGATGTTTCTTCCTCTGGCAATGTTATCCAGCAGGCGGTGTTCTTCGTATTCGGTCAAGGCGCTCCGCACATGTTCAGGCAATCCAAGTTGTTCAAGGGGCGATTCACCGCTTGGTTTATCGGAAGGCGCCAGACAGGCATTGATCATGGCAACACATGCGGCAATTTCATCAGTCTGGTTTACCGAACCACCTTCAGAAACATTACGGATGAGGGCGGTCAATAATTCATAAGACTCGAAGAGTATGGGCATCAAGGCCTGATCCAGGTTCAATTTGCCCAGTCGCAGCCAATCCAGCAGGTTTTCCATATTGTGGGACAGCTCGGCGATGTCACTTAATCCGAACATTCCCGCCAATCCTTTAAGGGAATGAGCTGCTCTGAAGATTGAGTTGAGCAGATCCGGATTCAGACAACCACTGTCGGCCATATCAGCCAAGTCGGCAAGCCCGGAGCCGAGTTGATCTGCAACTTCCTCGGCCTCGGCCAGAAAATCCTTGACTGCATTATTTGCCGATGTGTTTTTGTCGCTCATAGTCGGCTACTCGAAATCGCCATGTAATGTTCATGGCCTGTTCAGATATTTGAGGAGTAACTCCTGAAGCATGGCGGGATCAAAGGGTTTAACAACATATTCATTGGCTCCGAGAAGTTTGCCCTTGTCGATATCTTTCTGGCTCCCCTCGGTGGAGACGATAATAACCGGGATATCCTTGTAATTCGGATTTCCACGCAGATAACTGATCAGTTCGAGTCCGTTGATATCAGGCATATTGATATCCGTGAGAACGAGATCTACATTTTCACGAGGCAAAAGCCTCAGTGCCTCAAATCCGCTGCAAGCCTCAATGATGTTAAAGTCGCCGAGCGATTCGATGATGGATATCAGCATGGCGCGCATGGCCCCGGAGTCATCAGCAATCAAGACTGTTTTGGTGTTCATAGGTAGGCCTTTTTAATGAAAGTGAGTAAACAATATCTTATCATAGCAGGCAAGTAAAGCCTTTATGCCGTCTTGCGGGGATGTCGGGGGGCGTCGTCTTTGTCTCTTCCCCGGAATATAAGTCTGAGGGGTGTTCCTTCAAATCCGAATGCCTCTCGAAATTTGTTGGCCAGGTAGCGTTCATATGAAAAATGGATGCTATCGGGTTGATTGGTGAAAATGACAAAAGAAGGTGGTCGGGTTCTAACCTGGGTTGCAAAGTAGAATTTAACTCGTCTGCCATGGGCAAGGGGAGCATGGTGGCTGGTTGTCGCCTCTGAAAACACTCGAATGAGATCTGATGTTGTTACACGCCGACTGTACTGCTTCATGACATCATCCACCGTTGCAATGATTTTACCAATGCGCTGGCCGGTTTTGGCGGAAACAAAAACCATTGGCGCATAAGCCAGATACTTGAAACCATCTCTGACTTTGTCCATATAAATACCAAGGGTGGCATTGTCCTTCTGTAGGCTGTCCCATTTGTTAATTACAAAAACGCAGCCCTTGCCAGCCTCGTGGACATACCCGGCAATTCGCTCATCCTGCTCGGTAACACCTTCTTCAGCATCAAGAACCACCAGGACAACGTCGGCACGCTCAATACTGCGTAGCGCATCTACTACGCTGTACTTCTCCAACTTCCCGGTGGTTTTCCCTTTGCGACGAATTCCGGCGGTATCGATCAGGAGATATGGTTTCTTATTGCAGGTAAAAA
>JBAYZR010000084.1:0-11403 GCA_041672425.1 Pedobacter sp.
AACTTTTGTCTACCAACTACGGCAGTGAAATCTGGAAGCTCTATGCTGGCGGCAAACTCAGCCCTGCGACGGAGTTGACCGGCCACTTTAGGCAGAGCGACAAACCAGCTGATGTGGGTGGTGTCATGCGGGAAATAGACTCGGCGCGGCTCTGGCATGAGCGCCGACAGCCAAAATAAGGGAGTCAGGAGGAGAGAAGTGTCTCACTAATCCTTGCCTGTGTCAGATGAATCGCCCGGTAGCGTTCCTCGTTGAGTACCGCCTCCGGGTATTGGGAATCCACAGGATGAACAGCCAGCCAGATCCCTTCGCGCAACAGTCCCTCATACCCGGCCAAAGCCTCGTTCAACAGCAGGTAGAGCCGATCATTGATGCCATCAAACTCACCCTCCGCAAAACCCGCCATATCCACATTCTTCTGAAAGAGCTGCTCTCCAGCGCTGTTGAATTGCCTGAAATCCATCTGGTAGCTGCCGTTGACAACTCTCGGGAAGAGCAGGGATACCAACTTGCTTGCCTTTTCGGCAATGACCAGGCGTCCAGCGCCATATGCCTGGGAGTCCCTGGTCATGCTGTACAGGGTTGAGCAGAGCATATCGGCGAAACAGTCCGAATGCAGGAATCCGCGCACTGCCCGGTCGGATGTTTCATAGTAGAAACCACGCTCTTCCGGTCGTTCAGTCAGTACAACTCCGCAGATCAGGCATCGCTCGGCTAATCCTTCCAGCCGTGCCAGGTAGGACACCTTCTTTTTCCCCTCCTTCTCTGTCAGCCAGCGGGCGTACAGACAAGAACGGGGCTCAGGGGTGGCATCCACATTGCGCAACACATCTCGTGCAATGCTGGTGAATTGGTTATGCACTTCAGTTCCGCGGGCATGAATCAGGATGGGATAGATCTTGCCTTCCGGGTTGGTATTAAGGCTTTCCACCTTGGGACTTTTAGATATGAATGTGTCCATGCAGCGGTAACCGCGGTTGGTAGCGTACGCGCGCAGGAGGGTCTTCTGATCTTTGAAAATACCATCAAATTTGATGCGTTCATCGATCAGGCAGGGGATCAGCACCAGAGATTTTTTATCAATGCCGCGCTGATCAAAAAGTCCGAAGATATTCCGGCAGTTTTCCAGGCTGGGCATATCCTTTATCGGGATGATCACCCGGTCGGCTGCATAAAGGGCGTTTTGGGTCAGGATATTGAGCTCAGGGCGGGTATCGATTATCACGATACCGGACAGTCCTGATTCAGCCAGTATGCGGGCCAGTGTCATCGGGCCCTTGAAGCGCTCATGGATGTCCCCCAGTTCATTCGATGAGGGAATGTAGCCAACGCCGTACTGCCCTGTATGCACAAGATTGGTGGCTTTTTCACCCATCAACAACTCGTGAACAGTGCCGCCTGGTTTCTGACCTTTATGTTCAAACATACGATCGATGGTGAAATGGTTGTCGAAGGAGAAGATCGTGACCGGCAGATCCTCTCGCATGGCCTTCAGGTATATCGCAAGGTTGGTGGCCAGGGTAGTCTTGCCGACCCCCCCCTTTTCCGAAGATATGGTGATGATGTAAGGATATGGCTGCATTTACGTGTGTCCGTTGTCAGTTGGAAATTACGGCATTTTGCCGCTCAAGAAGTATGATAGTAGTCAATTTGGCGCGGTCGGTCAAGGGAATCGGTTTTTGGTACAGGCGGTTTTAGGGAGTCAGAACAAACAAATATACCGTTTTACATCACGTCTTCAGGCCATCTTTGCCGTCCCTTCAATCACAAAATCCTCGACGTAGCACTGCTACGCCTGCGGTTTTGCTCAATCAGGAACGATAAATCCGACCCAAATCCGTGCGTAAAACTTGGTATATCAGTTTATTCTGACTCCCTTACACAAAACCGAGTTCAACATGTTTGTCGAATGTCCATGACATACCCATAAAAATTTATAAAAATATTCTCATTAACAACTTCTTTGTTATGAGTTCAGGCTGACCTTATTATAATATGCTCATATTACGTCGCTAATGACCCCACTGGGCGGGTTTTTGCTTCGTAGCGTCGCTACTTGAGAGGGTAGTGAGTAGAGACTTTTTCTTGCCGTGATAACCATACGCAAGCGCCCCCGATGGATTTTCCACCGGGGGCGCTTGCGTTCAACGAAACAGGGTTAAAACCTACCCCAGCATTGCCTTCATATCGGCGTCCACCGTAGTGATCGGCCCGATGTTGAAGTTCTCCACCAGGAAGTTGAGTATGTTGGGGGTGATGAAGGCCGGCAGGGTTGGCCCGAGTTTGATGTTCTTGATGCCAAGATGTAACAGGGTCAACAGGATGACCACCGCCTTCTGCTCGTACCAGGATAGAACCATGGAGAGCGGCAGGTCATTGACACCGCACTCAAAGGCGCCTGCCAGGGCTATTGCAATCTGGATGGCTGAATAGGCGTCGTTGCACTGGCCGATGTCCAGCAATCTAGGGATGCCGCCGATATCGCCGAAATCAAGCTTGTTGAAGCGATATTTGCCGCAGGCCAGGGTCATGATGACCGTATCCTTGGGCGCTTTCTCGGCAAACTCGGTGTAGTAGTTACGACCGGATTTGGCGCCGTCGCAGCCGCCAACCAGGAAGAAGTGTTTGATGGCGCCGGACTTGACCGCTGCGATGATCTTGTCGGCCACGCCCAGCACAGCGTTGTGGCCGAAACCGGTAAGGATCTCCTGGCCCGGATTTTCCGGCAGCGCCGGACATTCCAGGGCTTTGTTGATCAGCTGGCTGAAATCCCAGCCATCAATGTGCGTGACACCGGGCCATGCTACCAGACCCCAGGTAAAGAGGCGGTCGGTGTAGGAGTCAGCTGGACGCTGGATGCAGTTGGTATTGAAGATGATTGCGCCGGGGAACTTGGTGAATTCCTTCGCTTGATCCTGCCAGGCGCCTCCGAAGTTGCCGACAAGATGGCTGTATTTTTTGAGACCGGGGTAACCATGGGCCGGTAGCATCTCACCGTGGGTGTACACATTAATGCCCTTCCCTTCGGTCTGCTTGAGGATCTCTTCCAGCATCTTCAGATCATGACCGGAAACCAGGATGGCCTTGCCGGCCTTTGTACCAAGCTGAACCGGGGTGGGAACCGGGTGGCCGTAGGTGTCTGTGTGGGCGCTGTCAAGGAGGCCCATAACGGTCAGGTTCTGCTTGCCGCACTCCATGGCGAGGCCGACGAAGTCCATCAGTCCCATATTTGTGTCGGTGGTGGCTGCCAGCGCCTTCTGGAAGTAGGCCATAACTTCGTCATTGCTTCTGCCGAGGATCATGGCGTGATCCATATAGGCAGCCATGCCTTTCAATCCGTACATCAGGATTTCGATCACGGAGCGGATGTCTTCGTTGACATGCTGGGTGTTGATGCCATGGGCCTCGCCCTGCTTGATCATCCCGTCCAGGTCGTTGGCGGGCTGCCAGGCAGCCACTTCGCCAGGAATCGTCACACCAGCAATAACCCTGGCTTTCTCCTTCAGGCTGTAGCACTGGTTGATCAGGTTGGCGATACGGGTTGCTTCGAAATCAACATTGGTGACAGTGGTAAAGAGCCCTTCGATGGTGAAACGGTCTATCTCGGTGTTGCGACCGATCTTGTCGGCATAAAGCGCCAGACTTTTAAGGCCATAGAGCAGGTGATCCTGCAGGGCCGCCACATCCGGTTTTTTACCGCATACGCCTGATATGTTGCACCCGGTTCCATTTGCCGCCTGCTCGCATTGATTACAGAACATTTGTAGTTCCTCCTTGGTAGGTATGATTCTCTTGTATGGTGAAATCATGTTTTTATGATATGACAATATGTGATTCAGGGTACAACAACCTTGACCTTTGTCAAACTTTTAATCTTTCCCTCCAGGAGGTATCTATTAATGTCCAAAGTTTATTTTGCCGATATGCGGGCCGGCCACAAGGAAAATCTGTTCGACAAGATCAGCAAGCTGTTGGCCTTGGCGGGTCTTGGCCAGTGTGTATCAGAAGGGGACCTGACCGCCGTCAAGATCCATTTCGGTGAAAAGGGGAATCACACCTTTATTCGACCGATCTTTGTTCGCAGGGTGGTGGAGGAGATCAAGAAGCTCGGCGCCAAGCCGTTCCTGACCGATTCATCCACACTTTATCCCGGTGAACGGAAGGAGGCGATTTCAGCTCTGACCTGCGGTATCGAAAACGGCTTTGCATATGCTGTGGTGGCAGCCCCGCTGATTATCAGCGATGGTCTGCGGGGAGTAACTGAAACCGAGGTTGCCTTGGAGGGCGAACTGCTCAAATCGGTTTTCATCGGCACAGAGATCGTCGAGGCTGATTCACTGGTCTGCCTCTCACATTTCAAGTGCCATGAACTGACCGGTTTCGGAGGCGCCATCAAGAACCTGGGGATGGGATGCGCCAGCCGCAAGGGGAAACTGGTACAGCATTCCACAGTGGCGCCAAAGGTCGCAGAAAAATATTGCATCGGTTGCGGAGTATGCCTTAAGGCCTGTGCTCACGACGCAATCCGGATAATTGAGGGCAAGGCGACCATCGACCCGCAGCTTTGTACGGGTTGCAGCCGCTGTATCAGTATTTGCCCGATCAAGGCCATTAACATCCAGTGGAACGAGGCTGCCGATCTGGTCATGAAGAAGATGGCCGAGTACGCCAAGGGTGCTGTGAGCGGCAAGGAAGATAGTACCGTCTATCTCAATTTCATCACCCAGGTCTCACCGGCCTGTGACTGCTATGGTTATGCGGATGCGCCGATCGTCAACGACATCGGCATCTGCGCCTCCACAGATCCGGTGGCTATTGACCAGGCTTGCGCCGATCTGGTCAACGCAGCCCGAGGAAACGAGGGATCAGCCCTCAAAGCCGGTCATGAGGCGGGTGGCGACAAGTTCCGGGGGGTGTACCCCGAGATTCCATGGCATATCCAACTGGAGCATGGGGAGCAGGTTGGACTGGGGAGCAGGAAGTATGATCTGGTGAAGATATGACGTTTTATCGATTATTAAGACATCTGCTGCCGCTTTTGCTGCTCACCGCCTGCGCCACCATTTCAACACCTCCCATCGACTATAGCCCTGGCGCAGTGGTGGAAACGCTCTCCTCGTCTGTATCCATATCGATCCATACCACTGATCGCAGTATGGGGGGGCATGGCTATCTGGTCTTTCGCAGGCCTGACCAGGTACATCTGGTGTTGCTGTCTCCCTTTGGCACTACCATGCTGGAGGCCTTTGCCCTGGGCGAGCAGATCACTCTGGTCTATCCATCCAGGATGACTGTCTACAGCGGGCGGTTCGATGAACTGCCTGAAAAGGGGGGACTCCAAGGGTGGCGCATGATGCGCTGGGTGATGGACTCCGATTCCAGCAATGATAAACGCCTGAACAGTACTGTCGAGCGCATGGGAAAACTCGGTTTTACGGAAAAGGTCACCTTTGTGAACGGTCTGGTTACCTCCAAGGTATCACCCGGTGGTGATCAGGTCTATTACGACAAGTATGCGGTTATCAGTGGTGTACCGGTTGCCACGGAGGTCGAGATGCGCAATGCCCTTGACGACCGTATCCGGCTGGCGCTGGACGAGCCGGAGGTAAACACGCCCCTTGATGCCGCTGCCTTCACGCCGCAACTGGACGGGATGACCATCCTGCCGCTGTCCGAAATCCAGGGGATATAACAAGCAATGCCTCCTGTTCTTTTTTCCCGTATTACCACCGCTTTCAACAAGCTTACCCGTCGACACCTGGAGTGGATCTTCCAGGTTACAACCCGTTCACCCCTCAGGGTTATTGCCGCATCAGCGCTGCTGGTTGGCTTTTGTGTCATTGTTATCGCCACCACCCGTTTCGAGTCAGACATCTTCCGGTTGTTTCCATCCCGTCTGCCTGCTCTGAAGCTTCTGCTCGAAACGCTGGATTGGAGCGGTAGCGCCAAGGAAGCCTACTTTCTTCTGGAGGGCGATCCGCGCCTGCTTCCGGGCGAGGCGGAAAAGCTGGCCACCCGGCTGCAACGCCTGCAGCTCAACGGTCAACCAGCTTTTACCCGTGTCACCTGGCGAGTTTACGACGAAGCCGAGGGACACCTGTTTGCCGATTTTATCAGATATGCCGTCTCCCATCCGCAGCTCTTTGTTGCTCCACGCGATGCAGTCAGGTTGACGGAACGGCTCTCCCCGGCATCTTTTGCAGGCTCGCTACAGCGCATGGAGTCTGATCTGGCGGCTCAATTCGGCGGCAGCATGACTGCCCTGTCAACTGCTGACCCGCTTTATCTCAGGGAACTTATCCTGCCGCGCCTGAAGGCCGCCAGTCAGGCCCTTGATCTGGATCCCGCCTCCCCCTATTTCCTCTCCCGCGACAATCGCCTGCTGATCGTGATCGCCGAACCGGCCCGCCCGATACAGGACATGGCCTTTGCGCGACAACTGGTGGCTGGCATCAACGAAGCCCGCCAGGGTCTGGCGGTCCAGGTGAACTGCGCAGGCGCGCATATCAGCGCCGTACTCGACGAAGCAGCAATGAAGTCCAACATCCTTGCCTGCATACTGTCGTCGCTGCTGGTAGTGCTGGCGATCTTCTATTCCGTCTACCGCCGCCTGCTACCTACGATCCTGCTGCCGCTGATCATTGCCGCCGGGGTTGTGCTGGCGCTCGGTACGGCCTCACTGTTTCTCCCCTCCCTCCACATCATATCCTTTGCCTTTATGGCGCTGATCGTTGGGCTGGGTACCGATTACTCCATACATCTCTACGACCGCTACCACTGCGAACGGGTCGCCGGAGTAGATATGGAGGCGGCCCTTCACCTGGCTGTCGTTGATACCGGGCATGGGCTGTTTACCGCTGCTGCCACCACGGCCCTGCCGTTTCTGGCCTTGATTATCTCCGATGTGCGTGCCTTGTACGAACTTGGCCTGCTGGTGGGGTTGGGCGTGTTGTTCTCACTGTATGCAACCCTGTTTTTCCTGCCACCGCTGCTGATTTACATGGAGCGACGCTTTCCGGCGCCGTTTAAGCCTATCCCGACCCTTGGCATGCGTCGTCTGTGGCGTAGCGTTGGCCGCCACCCCGGTTGGATCATCGTGCTCTCAATGTCGCTGATCGCAATCAGCGCTGTTTTTGCCTTCAGGCTTTCATTTGACGGGGAGTTGAAAAACCTTCAACCGCGTCATTCCGAGGCATTCCTGACGCAGGAGAAGATCGAGAAGCACCTCAGTCTGGCGCCGCGACAGTTGCTGGTCGTCGTGGAGGGGCGAGGCCTGGGGGATGTGCTGGTCCGCACCGGGCGCGTAGGAGCGCTGTTGGAGCGCTACCAGGGTAACAACCGGATCAGCGGCTGGTCATCGCTGGGCAGCATTATCAACGACCACACCCAGCAGTTGGCTATTGTTCAACAGCTAACGACAATAACCTCAGGCGTACAGGCATCTGCTGCATTTGAAGCTGCGCTGGCGCAGCGCGGTTTCGAGGTTGAACCGTTTCAACCTTTCAGCGATGCACTGGCAGGTTTCGGTATCAGCGCCCCGGCTTCCGAGACCGAAGGCCTTGCCCGGCTGGTGGCATCACCGCTACGCGGGGTTGTCAACCGTCATCTCATTCATGATAAGGCTGGCTATCACAGCTTGGTTTTTATTTACTATAAAGGGGATGAGTTCGACCAGGGAGCTTTCTTCAAGGAGCTTGCCGCAATCGATCCAACAGCCCGCACAACCAGTGTTGATCTGGTAAGCAGCCAGTTGGCGGAGTCGGTTAGCAGGAGCTTTCTGTGGAGTTTTCTTGTGGGCGGCATCCTGGTACTGTTCCTGCTCATCACACACTTTGAGTCGCGCATGGGTGTGTTTTCTGCGCTCTTTCCGGTTGCGGCAGGGGCAACCGCCATGCTGGGCAGCATGGCGCTGTTCGGCATGAAGCTTAATTTCATGAATGCCATGGTTCTGGTGACCATTGTCGGCATGGGGAGCGACTATGGCCTGCATATAGGCCACCGGGTAGGCGATGAGATGGATGATTCCGGGGAAGAACGTTTCGTGCAGGCGGGACGGGCGGTGCTGATTTCGGCCATGACCACCATTGCCGGTTTCGGTTCACTGGCCTTTGCTGATTACCCTGCCCTGGCTTCCATCGGCTGGGCCACCAATCTCGGTGTTGGCTTTACAGTGTTCTTTGCCCTGGTTAGCCTACCGGCGGTGATGTTCCTGAGGTTGTCTGGAAGAGGCTTGGAGTAAAGGAAGGCATACCGGGTCGCTGCTTGCTATTTTTTTATTGCATGATTTAGCAAAATAACAAGCAGCATCCCCGCTGGGTTCCGCACATTTCAAATTTTGTCAATTTTAATGATTTTGTCAGATGTGTAGCCCTGACACCGGAAGGTTTCCCTGTTCTTCGGATAAATTTCTTTTAGAAATCTAGTATGTATGTTATGTGTCTAGAGTTTTTAAACAGAGAGTTTCTGAAATGGAGACGTATTCTGAAAAGTTTTCATCGACTAAGCTTATACATACTTCCCACCCTTTCTAAAATCATCGCTTAATCATAACTATCATTTAAAGGCGATAAATGCATAATTTCCCAATTTCACAAAATTTAGTAACGTCTCCTTTCTTAAAGTGGGTGGGAGGTAAAAGGTGGCTTATATCGAAGCATTGTAACATTTTCCCGCAGAAGTATTCTCAATACATTGAGCCTTTTCTAGGAAGTGGCGCTGTTTTCTTCCATCTTAAACCAACTACCGGAATATTATCTGACTTAAACAAAGAACTTATAGATGTATACAAAGCTATTAAAGAGGGCTGGCGTGAAATAGATGCTATTTTGCAGGATTATCAAAAAAATCATAACAGCGAATTTTATTACAACACTCGAAATAACGAAGTAACTTCATCGCCTGAAAAGGCTGCGAGATTTATATATCTCAACCGTACATGTTGGAATGGGCTGTATCGTGTAAATTTAAATGGCAAATTCAATGTACCAATTGGTACAAAAACCAAGGTAATTTTAGATAATGATAACTTCGCTGCAATAGCTGCTGCCCTTGAAAATATAGAGCTTGTACACTCGGACTTTGAAGATACTATTTCTTATGCAAAAAATGATGACTTTGTTTTCATAGATCCACCTTATACAGTCAAGCATAACAACAATGGATTTATTAAATACAACGAAAACCTTTTTTCGTGGGATGATCAGGTTCGGCTCCGTGACTCTACAGCTAACGCTATTCAGCGTGGGGCAAAGGTGATTATAACGAATGCTGCACATGATTCAGTTGAGCAGTTATATACTGATAAAATATTTACTATCTCCAAATTCACAAGACATAGCGTTTTAGCCGGTACTATCAAAGATAGAAAACCATGTGAGGAGTTAATAATATGTGGGAATTGCGGCAATATTTAACATATCTTCGTGTAAAGTTAATTAATTTTGTCAAGCCAATTCCCCTTATTGGTGCATTAGTAGCATGTAGACTCAAAGATCACGCTCAGGCTGCTGCTGAGTTTTTATGCACAATCGTCCTAGGTACTATGCCACTCTGGCTTGATGCTTTAAGCGGGGCAATCTACGACGTTTCAGGAACTAAGCCATTTGTAAATATTTGTAAAGAAGTTGTAATAAATGGTGAACTTTACTTATACTGTGCATCTTTTCTAGCACCAATATTTTATATTGCTTTAACGGACAAACATGGTGACAAACCCTTTCCTAGCAAGCTTTCCTTTCTAATTAGTACTACAATTATTTTAATGATATCAGCATATCTATTCTCAATAAAAAGATCCAAGAGTATTTATGATGCGGATCTCTTTTCAATGTTATCAATCTTCCTATTTATTTTTTCTGCTTTTCTTTTGTATCTTGCTACTGTTTACAGAAATTTTAAGACGTATGATTTCTCAGAGGAAATGTATAAACAGGAAGAGGACTTCACTGATGAAGTAGTAGCATCTAGGGGGCAAAGATGACCGAAGATCCTCAGTCTATCAAGTTTAAAGTTATAAAAGTTCAACAGCCAATTGGTGTTTTTTTCATTGCCGCATTATCTTACAAAATTCTATGCGATATTACTCACTTTGACATTAGAAGAATTCGACATGAGCGGGATGTTGAGACATACCTTGGAATACAACGCCCTCTCTCACCTGACAGAGTTGACGAATTACATGGTTACGTCAATACAAACGATGCCTGTTTCCCCAGTGGCGTAATTCTATCAGTACCGGGAGTATGTGCTGAACTTAATGCTGCCGGAACAGAGATGACTTTGAGGAATTACCTAACTCCTCCAGATGAAGAGGCTCCGATATTTTACAGAGAGATTGCAAAAGTACTTGATGGCCAGCATCGAATTGAAGGACTTAAGAAATATGGTGGAAGTGATGAGTTTGAAGTCAATGTAGTAATTTTCGTAGACATTGACTTGCCACAACAAGCCCAAATCTTTTCAACAGTCAATTTAGCTCAAACTAAAGTAAACAGAAGTTTAGTTTATGATTTACTTGAATTATCTAAATCTCGCAGCCCCCAGAAGACATGCCACAACATTGCTGTTGCGTTGGACAAGTCAGAAGGAAGCCCATTTTATAAAAAGATAAAACGCCTAGGTGTTGCAACAGCGGGAAGGTTTGACGAGACAATTACTCAGGCTACATTTGTCCAAGGATTATTGAAATACATCTCTTTAGAACCTATGAAAGATAGAGACATGTATTTAAAAGGCAAACTACCTCTTAAATCGAGTGAGGAAGAATCATATAAATTAATTTTCAGAAACATGTTCATCGACCAAAAAGACACAGACATCGCAAACACTGTATGGAATTATTTTGAGGCAGTTCAGGATAGATGGCCAGATGCATGGAAATCAAATGAGCGCGGTATGATGCTGAATAAAACAAACGGATTTAACGGGTTAATACGTTTTTTACGAAATGCTTATCTTAAAATAACCAATCTAGGCAGTGTAGCCACAAAAGATCAATTCAGTGCTTTATTCAATAATATTTCTTGCGATTCTGGTTACTTTAATACCACTAATTTTCTTCCAGGCTCAACGGGAGAATCAGAGTTGTACAAATATTTGTTGAGGGAATCTGGCATAAGGAAGTAGACACAAAACGGAAAATGGGATGAGCTTTAGGGAAATTCTGGGAACATATGTCACCGGCAACCTGAAAGAGTTTTTTTCTTGGCCGTTTGAAATTGTTTCTTCTTCCTCTGATCCGTTTTCTTCTTAATCCATTAAATTCAAACTCTTCTTCTGTTTTCTTCCTGCTTTTCAATCCTTTTTCTTCCCGCCTTCTGTCTTATATCTGATGATTGACCCAGAGGCGCCGGGGGATGCCGTAGGGGTCGGGGATGCCGTAGGGGTCGGGGATGCCGTAGGTGT
>JBAYZR010000085.1:0-11384 GCA_041672425.1 Pedobacter sp.
AATGGCTGCGGTCAAAGTAGTTTTGCCGTGGTCAACGTGGCCAATCGTGCCAATGTTTACATGCGGTTTGTTGCGTTCAAATTTAGCCTTCGCCATGATAACAGGCCCTCCTCATTTACACTTAGTAATTTTGTGTACCCTTGATTGGTTGATGTTACTTGATATGGAGCCCACATCCGGACTCGAACCGGAGACCTCTTCCTTACCAAGGAAGTGCTCTACCTCCTGAGCTATGTGGGCATTAAAATCTGGAGCGGGAAACGGGACTCGAACCCGCGACCCTCAGCTTGGAAGGCTGACGCTCTAGCCAACTGAGCTACTCCCGCATAAAATCCAGATGAAGATATTGAGAAACTATCCAGCAGATTCTTACCAGTTCATACGACAAAGTCTCCTGGGATCAAGCTCTACTACCAGCTTCCGATGATTATGTGGTGGAGGGAGGAGGATTCGAACCTCCGAAGTCTACGACGACAGATTTACAGTCTGTTCCCTTTGGCCGCTCGGGAATCCCTCCAGGGAGAATCGTACCTTTCAACTGTCTGTGGAGCTGGCGATGGGACTCGAACCCGCAACCTGCTGATTACAAGTCAGCTGCTCTGCCAATTGAGCTACGCCAGCAATTCAACCAACCAGCACTTTAATCGAAATTATTTATTTAAAGAAAAACACCGCCCATGTCAAGTCTTTTTAAAAAAAAGAAATAAATACATAGACGCCAAGAGATTACATTATATTGAGTACAAGGTCTGTAGGTCTTTAAGAGGATGCTAGAACAGGTAGAAGTGCTTGCTTCATTTTTTTCAGCGCACCTTCTTCAATCTGCCGGACACGTTCCCGTGAAATGGAAAAATTAACAGCAATTTCTTGAAGTGTCATAGGGTCATCGGAAGTAATTCGGCGCTCAATAATAAAACGTTCCTTTTCATTGAGGATAGACACGGCCTGTGCCACCTGTCTCTGAAGTTGTTGGTTCATCTGGTATTTCGCCAGAAGTTCTTCCTGATTCATCCTGTCATCAACCAGACCCTCTAAGACCGTCAATCCCTCACTGCCAGGTATCTCTGCATCCAGCGAAAGTTCACCCTGAAGACGCTGTTCCATCTCCAAAACTTCATGATCTGTTACATCAAGCACCTGTGCAGTAGCATGGATGTCATCCTCGCCACCGCTTAATTTGCGAATGGCGTTCTTAGCTTCCCGAAGCTTAAAGAAAAGCTTGCGCTGGGCTTGGGTCGTACCGATCTTCAGGAGACTCCAAGCTGATATAATATGGTTTTGAATATATGCTTTGATCCACCAAACCGCATATGATATAAGGCGAATTCCCCTGTAAGGGTTATATTTACGCACTGCCAGCATGAGTCCTATGTTACCCTCTTGAATCAAGTCGAGTATCTTAAGACCGTAATGACGGAATTCAGTAGCAACCTTTACCACAAAGCGAAGATTGGAGGTGATTAAGGCATGTGCTGATTCTAAATCCTTCTCCTCAAAAAACTTGACGGCGTGACGGTGTTCATCCTCTTCGGACAGAACAGGAAATTTGCGTATTTCTGCAAGATAGAGCGAAAGACTGTCTGTAATAACCGGCAGACGTGTGACCATGATCCAATCCCCTTGAATTAATATTGAAACGGATATATTAGCACTCTAACCACTAGACTGCTAACACTTTAGCAACTCATTCTTCAAAAATCAAGTTTGTAAATGCTACTCCTTGTATTCACTGGAGACTTCCTGTAAAAAAAAGCGCCCAATCTGCGGACGCCTTAAATCATACCATATAATCGTCAGTACTCTGGACTACTTGCGCAGCACCTTGATGACCGCAGAAAAGTCTTCCTCTCCCCAACCAGCTTCAACAGCCTCTTCATACACCTTGCTGGCAGCCTCGGCAGCTGGAAGGTTAAGCCCAACCAAGCGTGCAGCGTTCATAACCATATGCAGTTGCTCATGGACATACTTGAGTGCCAAACTACGCGAAAAATCACCCCGGGCCATAGCACGCCCTTTAAGGTGAAACAGAGGGGAAGCAACACCTCTGGTATCGAGAACCTCAAGAATCTTGTCGGCAGTGAACCCCATTTTCTCTCCGAAAACAAGCCCTTCAGCCAACACCTCTACCAACTCGGCCTGAACAAGGTTGACAATAAACTTCATCTTGGTGGCATCACCCACTTGACCAACGTGAATAACGTTGAGGCCAAAATAAGAGAAGGGTTCCTGGCACCTGCCAATCAGTGCCGGATCTCCTCCCGCAATAATTGTCATCATCCCGTTAACAGCATTGACCCTATTACCCCACACTGGCGCATCAAGATACATAACCTTCTTTTTAGTAGCTTCTTCGTACACCCTCATGGTGGTTTCAAGGGAGTGGGAGCCCATGTCAGCCAGGATGGTACCAGAATCAATGCCTGCGATGATACCATCAGCGCCAAAAACCATGGGAATCAGATCATCCCCCTCCGCCACAATGGCGATCACCATGTCGCGCCCTTTAGCTGCCTCAGCAGCAGATGACGCGTCGTTTGCTCCCAGTGCAACCAAGCTTGCAACCGCCTCCTGATTATTGTCAAAGACAGTCAACTCATAGCTTCCCTTAACCAGATTGGCAGCCATATGTTTACCAACGGTGCCAAGCCCGATGAACCCAATTTTTCTCAGCATCAGTGTGCCTCCTGAAATAGAATCATGTTTTCAAAATAAGTTACTTAATTTTACACATAATATACACAACTGGCAACTGTCAAATTACAAAATATGTGTTCGCATAAAACATCATACATAACATAGCGTTTAGAACAATCCACTTCAACGAGAGATAATAACTCCGATACGCAGACAACGCTTGCTCAAACGACAGACAGAACAACGTGGCGACACCGGGGAACAGAGATTTTGGCCAAAGGCCACCAAAAGATCATTGATCTCAATCCAGTAGTCCTTTGGAAGTATTGTTCGCAGGCACATCTCGGTCTGTTCAGGTGTCTTCGTAGTCACATAGCCCCAACGATTGCAAATACGATGGACATGGGTATCTACACAAATGCCAAGCTTTCCAAATCCCAGTGTCAACACCAGATTGGCGGTTTTGCGACCTACCCCTTTAAACAAAAGAAGTTCATCTATCTCGTCCGGCACGTTCCCACCATAGTCAGCAACAAGTACCCGTGAAATTTCGCGAATCTGCTGCGCTTTATTCCGGTAGAAGCCTGCGGGATAAATCAACAGGGCAATCTCTTCCGCAGTGAGAGCCTGCATCGCTACAGCTGTTTCGGCGCGATCAAATAGCCTGGTCGAGGCCAGTGCTGTAACATCATCCTTGGTACGTAACGAGATAATACAGGAAACCAGTACCTTGAACGGATTACGACCGCCCTTGGCAACAAGCGTAACAGCAGGTGTTTGCCACTTCTGATATTCCTCCCTCAGAATGGCAACGAATGTATGGATATCTTCCGGATTCATGATGGAGATAGTACCTGATAGAGGTATGGTACGCAATACCGGTTTTACTTTATAGTCGGTCGGAGTTAGTATGACTTTATGACAACAGAAAAAAGAAAATACATCGACCTCCATATTCATTCCAACTGCTCAGACGGAGCCTTCTCGCCAAAGGAACTGGTAGAGCAGGCAAAAAAAGAGGGATTGACGACAATCGCCATAGCCGACCATGACTCTGTGGCAGGCGTCCCGGAGACACTATCTGCTGGAGTTGCACACGATATTGAGATAATTCCGGCAGTTGAACTCTCCGTTCAGTACAGAACCTGGCAGGACGTCCATCTGCTGGGATATGACATTGATTATACTGACAGTGGCTTATGCGAACGGCTAAACGCCTTCCGCGAACGGCGGGAACAGCGCAATGTTGAAATTATCCAGATGGTGAATGAAACTCTCTCCGTCGAGATGAGAACAAGGATCGAACTCAGCGAAGTGCTCGCCTACACTCGCGACGCCATCGGTCGTCCCCATATCGCGCGCGCTTTACTGAAAAGAGGGTATGTTGACTCTGTTGAGGAGGCCTTCCGTCGTTACCTGGTACCCTGTAATGTCCCAAAATGTTACTGGCCAATAGATGACGCTATCAGCGAAATTCAACGCGTGGGCGGTGTTGCTGTTCTGGCCCATCCCACCACCATTACTGATGACCGTCAGGAACTGCACAATGTTATCAGGGAATTGGCAAAAATAGGATTGGATGGAATCGAGGTCTTCAACAATCTGGCATTGCCGAATGAAATGGAATACCTGCGAAGATTAGCAGAAGAACTTGGACTTTTGGTCACCGGAGGATCTGACTTCCACGGCATTGAGGAAGGGCAGAAAATGGGACAGGGGCGAGGCGGCATCCGTTTCAGCGCCAACCTCCTCATTCCACTCAGAAAACGTCTTGCCGAGCGGCAGAATCAACTTTTATAACGATAAGAATATTCTAAAAGACATACAGGTCGAGATTTAGTAAGATAGTTTTTTTGATTATCAAGGAGAACATGCATCAATGGCACAGTCACGCGCAATAATCATTACCGGCAACGGTACCAACTGCGAGATGGAGGCGGCCCACGCCTGTCGTCTGGGAGGCTTTGGCGATGTGGTTATCGCCCACATCGCCGAGATCCTGTCTGGCGAGATCCGGCTGGACGACTTCCACTTTCTCAACCTGACCGGCGGATTTCTGGATGGCGACGACCTGGGAAGCGCCAAAGCCCAGGCCAACCGTTTGAAGCATGCCACGGTAATTGGTAGTGGCGAGAAACTGGTGGAGCAGTTTACCCGCTTTATTACCGCTGGCAAGCTGATCCTGGGGGTCTGCAACGGTTTTCAGTTGATGGCCAAGATGGGCATGCTGCCCGGTTTTGGCGGTGATTACCTGACCCAGTCGGTTACGCTCACCCATAACGCCTGCGGTCGCTTTCAGGACCGCTGGACCTGCCTGAAGGTTGATCCGGCCTCGCCCAGCGTTTTTACCAAGGGGATTGAGCAGGGTATTTACCTGCCGATACGTCACGGCGAGGGCAAATTTTTGTGCAACTCGGATGCAACCCTGGAGCGAATCGAGTGTGAGCATCTTGCAGTATTCAAATACTCCGGCAAGGACTATTCTGTGCCAACCATGGAGTTTCCCGCCAACCCCAACGGTTCACAAAATGCCATTGCCGGCATCTGCGATCCGACCGGACGCCTGATGGGGTTGATGCCACATCCCGAAGCCTTTGTCCACTATACCCAGCATCCCCGCTGGACACGCGAGACGTTGCCGGAAGATGGGGCCGGCCTGATCCTGTATAAGAACGCAGCACAGTATGTGCGCAATAATCTGCTGTAACCTGTTGTCTCATGCTCAAGGAGCTTAACCTCATGAAATTGTTCCACCCACAAGAAGAATGCGGCGTTTTTGGCGTATTCAATAACCCCGAGGCATCCAAACTGACCTATCTCGGTCTCTATGCCCTGCAACATCGCGGGCAGGAGAGCTGCGGCATCGTATCGTCCGACGGATCCTCCCTGCATGCACACAAACGGATGGGGCTGGTTGCCGATGTATTCGGTAATCAGGATGTCTTTAAAAAGCTGCCTGGTAAATCAGCCATCGGCCATGTGCGCTATTCCACAGCCGGGGCCTCGGTTGAGAAGAATGTCCAACCGATCATGGTGGACTATTCCCGCGGTTCCATTGCTGTGGCCCACAATGGCAATCTGGTAAACGCCCAGTTACTAAAAGCGGAACTGGAGGCATACGGCTCCATCTTTCAGACAACCATGGATACCGAAATTATTATCCATCTGCTCGCGATTGCCCGTAACAACTCGCTGGTGGATCGCATTGTGGAGGCCCTCAAGCGCATCAAGGGGGCCTACTGTCTGTTGTTTCTGACCGAGAGCCGCATGATTGCAGTGCGAGATCCCAATGGTTTTCGGCCGCTCTGCCTGGGCAAACTGGGCAACAGCTGGGTGGTGGCCTCGGAAAGTTGCGCACTCGACCTGATCGAGGCGGAGTTCGTGCGTGAGATCGAGCCGGGCGAGGTGATAGTCTGCAATACAGATGGCGGAATCGAATCGCTGTTTCCCTTTAAAAGGATCGAGCCGACCCCCTGTATTTTCGAGTTTGTCTACTTTGCCCGTCCGGATTCCGATATCTTCGGCAAGAACGTCTATCTGACCCGAAAGGAGCTGGGGCGTCAACTGGCCCGCGAGTACCGTGTGGATGCCGATGTCGTTATCGCCGTACCTGATTCCGGCATGCCGGCTGCCATGGGCTATGCCGAGGAGTCGGGCATCCCCTTTGAGCTGGGGCTGATCCGTAACCACTATGTCGGACGCACCTTTATCGAACCAGCCCAGGCCATTCGGCACTTCGGGGTAAAGATCAAGCTTAACCCGGTGCGTGAGCTCCTTGAGGGCAAGCGGGTGGTGGTCATTGATGACTCCATCGTGCGCGGCACCACCTCGCGCAAGATCGTCAAGATGGTGCGCCATGCCGGCGCCAAAGAGGTGCATATGCGCATCTCGTCGCCCCCTGTCAGCTACCCCTGTTATTATGGTATAGATACCCCCAACCGTAAGGAACTGATTTCTTCTTCACACACCATAGAGGAGATCTGCCGCTATATCACCGCCGATTCCCTGGGTTACCTGTCCGAGGACGGACTGTTGAAATCGGTAGGGTTGGGCAAGACCAATTTTTGCAAGGCCTGTTTTGCCGGAGATTATCCGGTTGCATTCCCCAAGCCTGTGGAGGCGCCGCAGATGGGACTTTTTGAGGAGGAGCAGAGTAAATATGAGTGACAGGGAAAAATTGAAACAGATCATACTGGAGTTGTCCTACGAAAAACGGCTTGTAAAGCTGGTGTCGGGACGTGAGAGCGATTTCTACTTCGACGGTAAGCAGACCACTCTGCATGCCGAAGGTGGTTTTCTTGTAGGCAAGCTGTTCTACGAGGCCATCAAGGATGTGGAAGGTGTCGAGGCGGTGGGCGGCATCACCATGGGAGCCGACCCGATTGCTACGGCAACCTCCATTGCCGCCTATCTGGCAGGTCGGCCAATGCACGCCTTTATAATCCGTAAGGAGCCCAAAGGGCATGGCACTGGTCAGTGGCTTGAAGGGCGCAAAAATCTGCCACCCGGTACCAAGGTCATCATCGTCGAGGATGTGGTCACTACCGGCGGCTCATCCATGAAAGCGGTCCGTCGTGCCGAGGAAGAGGGGCTGAAGGTGATGGGAATAATCACCCTGGTGGATCGCGAAGAGGGCGGTCGGGAGAACATTGAGGCCGAGGGATACTGGCTTAGAACGATCTTTACCAAGAGCCAGTTGGTGGGAGATTGATCAGATTTTAAAAGCCCCGTTGAATGCAGCGGGGCTTTTTTTTAAACCTCAGGATCAAGATGTCCATTTCCAATTGGACGCATGAATAGGCAGATCGAAGCTTACCATTACCAAAACCGAAGAACAGGGATATTACGCTATGAGCAAAGAACAAACAGATAAAGGCGAAATCATCCTTTACACTTCGCCAGAAGGGAAGAAGAAAGTTGAGGTTGTTTTTCAGAATGATAATTTCTGGTTGACTCAAAAGGCAATGGCGGAGCTTTTTGGAGTGCAACGCCCTGCAATTACCAAGCATCTCAAGAACATCATCGATACCGGGGAACTGATTGAGAGTTCAGTTAGTTCCATTTTGGAACATACTGCCGACGATGGGAAAATTTACGCGACAAAATACTACAACCTCGACACCATCATTGCTGTGGGCTACCGCGTTAACAGCTATCAGGCCACCCAGTTCCGCATATGGGCGACCCTTACTTTGAGAGAGTGCATTATCAAGGGTTTCGTCCTCGACGATGAGAGACTGAAACAGGGCAGGAAATTCGGTAAGGACTATTTCGATGAACTTCTGGAACGCATCCGCGAGATCCGTGCCAGCGAGCGCCGCTTTTATCAGAAAATCACCGATATTTACGCGCTTTCCGCCGATTACGACAAAGACGCTCCCCAGACCAATGAAATTATCTATGCTTCCGCTATGCGACAAAGCTTTACATGGGCTTGACCAGTTGGAAGCAGGCGCCGGACGGCAAGATACTTAAATCGGATGTGACCGTCGCCAAGAATTATCTCAGCGAAGCCCACATTAAGGAGTTAAACCAGATTGTTTCCGCTTATCTTGATCTGGCCGAGAACCGGGCGTAACGGCAGATACTGATGAAAATGGCGGATTGGATAGCGTTTTTGCATAATTTCCTGGAGCTTTCCAACTATCCGATTCTTGAGGACAAAGGCAGGTAACCGCTCTGGAGGCAAAACTCAAAGCGGAACAGGAGTACGATGTCTATCGCAAGATTCAGGATGAAACCTATATCTCCGATTTCGACAAAGTAGATTCAACGGATTGAGGGTAAAAAATGAGTTGCCTCTTTGAGTCAGGAATTGTGGGGGTCTCGGAGCAATTTTATTGGTTTGGTTTTGTTGGAGTTCGGGCAGAACAATGGTGTCAAACCAGGCAGAACAATGGGGCAGAACAATGGTGTCAAACTTTGACACCTTACATGCCTGTAGTGTAGGTTTGACACCTTACATGCCTTTACATGCCTTGGTGTAGGTTTGACACCTTACATGCCATGATGGCTTCCTGCATGGCTTCTCCAATGCGGGTCGGGCTGGTCGAGACAACGACACCGCATTCCTGAAGGGTGCGAATCTTATCTCCGGCCTTGCCCTTGCCACCGGTGATGATGGCGCCGGCATGTCCCATTCGCTTGCCGGGCGGGGCGGTGACCCCGGCTATGAAGGCGGCTACCGGTTTCTTCATATTATTTTTGATCCACTCTGCCGCAGCCTCTTCCGCCCCTCCGCCGATCTCGCCGATCATGAAAATCCCTTCGGTGTCGGGATCCTGGTTGAAGAGATGGAGCACATCAATGAAGTTCATGCCTATGATGGGATCGCCGCCGATCCCGACACAGGTAGATTGCCCAAGCCCGACATCAGTCAACTGCTTGACCGCTTCATATGTCAGGGTGCCGCTACGGGAAACAACTCCGATCTTACCCTGCTTGTGGATGTGACCAGGCATAATGCCGACCTTGCACTCGCCAGGGGTGATGACGCCGGGACAATTGGGGCCGATCAGGCGGGTCTTGCTCCCTTGCAGGATTGCCTTGACCGGTACCATATCGCGTACCGGAATACCTTCGGTGATGCAGACCGCCAGCTCAATGCCGGTATCGGCAGCCTCAAGAATGGCGTCGGCGGCGCCGGGAGGGGGGACAAAGATCATGGAGACATTGGCGCTAGTGTAGCGCACTGCTTCTTCGACGGTGTTGAAAACCGGGATTCCCTCAATGTGAATGCCGCCTTTGCCGGGGGTAACGCCAGCCACTATGTTGGCGCCGTACTCGCGGCACTGCTGGGTATGGAACAGGCCGCTACGACCGGTGATGCCCTGGACGAGGATCTTTGAATATTTGTTGAGTAGTATGGACATGAATTTTCTCCGTTTGATGGTATGTTGGGGGACTAGCCCAGCATTTTCACAATCCGCGCAGCTGCATCGCCCAGGTTGTCGCCTACCTGAACGTTCAAGCCTGATTCACGCAGGAGTTTTTTACCCTCTTCAACCTTGCTGCCGTCCATGCGTACGACGATTGGCAAGGTGCAGTTGACCTCGCTGGCCGCCTCGATAATTCCGTGAGCAATAACGTCGCAGCGCATGATCCCGCCGAAAATATTGACAAAGATCCCTTTGACGTCATGATCCTGTAGGATGATCCTGAAGGCCTCGGCCACCTTCTCCTGGGTTGCTCCGCCCCCAACATCCAGAAAGTTGGCCGGTTCGCCGCCACACTCCTTTAGTACATCCAGGGTTGCCATTGCCAGGCCGGCGCCATTTACCAGACAGCCAATAGAACCGGTAAGCTTGATGTATGCCAGGTCGTATTTGCCGGCAGTTATTTCCAGCGGATCGAGTTGGGAATAGTCCATCATGTCAGGGTATTCACGGTGACGGAAGACAGCGTTATCGTCAAAGACGATCTTTGCGTCCATGGCCATCAGCCATCCGGCCTTGGTGACCACCAGCGGGTTTATCTCAACAAGGGAGCAGTCCTTTTCCTGAGAGGCGCGATAGAGGTTCATCAGCAGCTCGACACAGTCTTCGCAGACCGAGCCGGCCAGACCGAGAGCCAGGGCAATCTTGCGGGCCTGGTAGGGCCGCAGACCGGTTAAGGGGTCAACGGTAAGGGTATTGATCTTTTCGGGGCTCTTGCTGGCCACCTCTTCGATATCCATACCCCCCTCAGCCGAGGCGATCAGAATGTAGCGGGAGGTTTCGCGATCAAGGGTGATGGAGAGGTAGAATTCGCGAGCAATCTCGACCGCTTCTTCCACCAGGATACGTCGAACCTTCAGGCCTTGCGGGCCGGTCTGGTTGGTGACCAGGTTGCGGCCGAAAAGCTCCTTGCCATACTCCTGGGCCTCCTCCGGATGGTACACCACTTTGACGCCGCCCGCCTTGCCGCGTCCGCCGGCATAGATCTGGGCCTTGACCACGCAGCGCCCCCCCATCATTTTGGCAGCCCGCTCGACCTGGTCTGAGGTCAATGCCACCCGTCCGCGCGGAATCGGGATACCGTAACTGCTGAGAATCTCCTTGGCCTGATACTCATGAATATTCATGGTGTACGCTCCATCGGATGAATTTTGGACATTGTAGCAGGAAAAAGAGTGTATACAAGGCGATTTCACAATAGAACAAAAAACCTGGTCTGAGTAAAATCACTTCGTTGTGTTGGATTTCTGGCGGTTTATTTTGGCATATTCTGCTTCAGATGCACGGAGATACACTGGCAGTAGCCGGGCTGGTTCACATGCCTCGCCTCTGCGAAGAGCCTCCAAGCCCAGTAGCGCGCCATTTGCGGCATGACCCTGCTGGTACGGAAAAGTGGCGAAGATTGCATGGTTATCCATCCTGTCAGCAATTATATCGTGGTAGCGCAACGCACCATCACCAACATAGATGACCGGTCTCTCAGTGGTTTCGCAGACCAGATCGAGGAGGCGTTCAGGTGACATGACGCAGTCATTTATGAGCGCTGCGGGTATTGCTGAAGAGCAGTCGTAGAGCGCCGCGTAAACTTCGCTTTTGCGGGCATCCAGCAGGGGGCAGACCAGATGGGCGGACAGAGGAAAGTTCATGGCCAGCAGCGCCAGGGTGGAGAAGCCGACGCACTTTTTTCCCGTGGCCAGGGCCAGCCCTTGGGTTGTGGCCACGCCAGCTCGCACACCGGTGAAAGAACCGGGGCCAATGGAGCAGGCAAACAGGTCTATCTCGCCGATGACCAGTCCAGCTATTGTCAGCAGACGC
>JBAYZR010000086.1:0-11290 GCA_041672425.1 Pedobacter sp.
TATTGCACTGGACAATCCTGATCTGCGGATACTCTTTTTCAATCAGATCCTTGATTACAAAACCACTCTCAACAGCCACTTTCTTGCCGTTCAAATCCTGTATTTTAGAGACAAAGTCCGAACCGGTGCGGTTAACAATTACCCAGGGGGAAGAAAGGTAATCCTGTGTGAAGGCAATCTTTTTTTCACGCTCCGGAGTCCTCATCATCGTTATGAGGAGATCGAACATTTTGCGTTCGCCGGTCAGGTCATCGACTGCCCCTTGCCATGTTGTTGATCCGGTTTTGACAAAGCTGAAGTTAATGCCGAAACGTTTGCCAATCAGCTTCAGGTAGTCAATCGAGATGCCATGTGGTTCTGGGGAGGACATATGGTACGGAGGGGAATTACCGATACGTACCCGCACGGTATGCCGGAGATCAAGCCAGGCCTGTTCCTGCTCCGTGAGCAGAATCGGGCTTGTAAGCCCTTTGCCCGCATAGTGAGCAACCGTCTCTGGTGGCTTGACTTCGGCAAGTACCGATGATCCTGTGAAGGTAAACAGGAAGATGAACAATGGGGTTTTCAGAAAGGAAAAGATGTAGAAAACAGATTTCACTTTTTGACCTCAAGCGCCATCATCGTAAAGCCTTCCGAGTCGGGTCGGCGCCGACAACGCTGTCAGCCTCAAGATTATCCGTCCCATAGCGCGGCGGTTCGCCCAGACGGCGGCACAGTTCGTTGATTTCCTCTTTCAGTTCGATCATGCGCAATTCCCGGCCAACTGCGGCGCGGTTGAAGAGTTCAAGTTCGACGTTGCTGGAGCGGAGTTCTTCAGCCTTTTGCCGCAAGAATTCCTCCGCTTGCCTGCGCTCGGTGATGTCCTGGGCTGCCCCCCACAGAGCCGTCGTGTTGCCGACCGCATCCTTTACTGCCTCGCCCCGCACCCACATCCATCCATTGCCGCCATCCTTTCGCACCGTTTCCAGTTCAAGCTCGTAGGGTACCCCTGTTTCCATGGTGTGGGCCAGGGCAATCGACAACCGTTCCCAGCTCGTCGGCGTAAACAATTTCCCGTGCTCGCTATAAGGCAGAGGCGGCAGGACCGGATCAGCGCCATACATACGATATAGCTCCTCGGTCCACGTGACCTGATTCGTTGCCACATCCAAACGCCAACTGCCGAGATGAGCGATTTGTTGTGAATTGCTAAGGTCTCGCTCGCTCGCCCGGACAGCTTCAGTCAACTCCATTTGTTCCAGTCGCTGAAAGGTCGTTTCACTGATGAGCTGTGTCATGTTCAACAAAAAATCCATTGTTAACAGAACTTTCTCTTTTGAAACAACAGGAACATCTTCCAGAGCTTTCAGATAGTTATCTTCATCAAACCCATACTTCTCAACCTGCTTTTTAAAAAACATCTGATCAGGCTCTTCAAAAAAGAATTGGCCGGAAAACAAGTTGGCTATATGCTCCCTTTTGATGACAATGGGTACCGAGACATCAACCAAGCCATTTAAACATTTGTAGAAATGATATTTTTCGCCCTCGGCTAATTTCCCGGCTAATTCCGTATCGCTGATGGTACATTTTTTTGCAGTTTCGGGATGTATGCGGTGAAATTCGGTGCAAATATGTCTCCACCCTGATTTGGACAAGACATTTCCCTCAAGATCTAAAATGGCCGTTACAAATCCTGTTGTTTTGTTGAACCCTTCAAGCAAGGTGTCCACTTTCTCAAAATCAATGAGATCCAGTATATTAACTTTCATCGATTTATTTCACCTCTCTGTCTGTTGCGTTCGGTGATGTCGGTGTTCGAGCCGAACCATTTCACAACGTGCCCTTCCGCATCAAGCAACCACGCTCCCCAGGTGTCAAACCATCGGTATTCACCGTCATGGCGGCGGATTCTAAATTAAAACGTAACCTGATAGGTGAAGGACAGCCACCCCTTGTCTTTGTATGGTACGCCGAGAACGCGCGAGCCATAGGCGGAACCGGTCAGATCCTGAATCTTCTGTTCATAGCCGGTATAAGCAAGGTCGAACTGATGGCGGGCATACGCCTTGGCGGTCAGTCCAGCCTTCCAGGTCGTGAAACCTTCGCTCCCGCCGCCGATGGTGGGCGCATTCCCCATGATGTTTTTTGAGAAGAACAGGGGCATTTCCAGGTCGATTCCGGGGAATACCTGTAGCCATGTCGGCACGAAAGATACCGCCAGACTCATGAAGTTTTTATCGGCGCACCCTTTCATTGTAGCATCAGAATCGCACGACGCAAGGTAGCCTTTGGCGCGGTAGAGCTGCGGGTTGCTGGTAACCCGGTCGAGCCCGGACCAGGCGAGTTCCGTTGACAGGGAGGCCGAGTCATACAACATGGTCGGGCCAAGAGTTGCCACACCATTAAGCAGCCCATGCCAGGTATCCCCCCGCGCTCCTTCGTAGCCCCCTGCAGGACCGGCCGAAGCTGCGCCGTCACTGGTCAGTGGGCCATCAGTGCGATGGGAGAGCTCCGCGCCCACGGAAACGCCGCCGACATTCTTGGCCAGCGTCATCCCAAATAGCCCGATGTCCCTGGCATAGACCGCCCGCGTCTGACCGCCACCAACCACCTGTGCCAGCCATCCGCCTTTATCATCAAAACGCCGCGCAAAGAATCCGACAGTGCCGTCCAGCCATGCCGGGCTCCACTTCAGTCCCACTCCCACGTCGCCCCACTTACCTTCAATGGCGGAAAGCCGGTTCACATTGGGGCCTTCATTCACACCATCAGATCCGAAATAGGTCCCGCCTTCCGCGATGCGATTCGGTCGCCATTCAAAACCAATGTGAGTCAGCAAGGTCACCTCAGGCATGATCTGCGTAATAGTTGACAGCTGCGTCACCGGCAGGGCCGTCTCTTTGGCTGATGCGCCCGGGTTGGAGATTGCTTTCATCCCGTCACTGGGAGACTGGGAGTATGATACGGCATGGGCGCTGCCAAACAGGGATTCGCCCCAGACAAGGGCGTGGCGGCCAACCTTGACGTTCCAGACGGTGTCGCCTATAGCAAATATGCTGAAGACAAAGGCGTCAAGCAGTTCGGCTGAAGGCCCGGCATAATAGCGCCTCACATAGGAAGTGAACTCGTTGTTGGTGTAACTGACCGGCGATGCCCCTGTTCCCATGGCATTGGGATTGCTCCGACCGTGAGTGCCGTAAGCGACGTCATACCAGGCAGCGGCAGTGACGCGCAGGCCGTAGTTTTCACGATAGGCAAGATCAAGCTCACTCAACCAGTCGAGCCGGTTGGTAATGGTGTCGTAGCGGTCAAAGAGCGCGTCACCCTGGTCATAGGCGGCGTTGTCGGCAATGCGGGAATCACGTTCCTGCATGCGCATTCCCCAGTTATAACGAAGCGTATTATTCCAATCAATCTTCAGGTCTGGAAGATTGGAATCAACCTGAAATGCTCCGACCGACCGTATGTCAAGCTGCATCAAAGTCATCACGCCACAGGCAATCAGTAGAAAATTTCCGAGTCTCAAAGCCGCCTCCTTTCTTATCGATCAATCTGGAACCTGTCGTTTCTGCCGATTATTTAAAATAGTTCTACTCCGACAAGAACTATAAACCGGCGCACGGAAAAGGCCGCAACGCCGGTTTATAATGACTATCCCACAACTGCTCGGTGGATTTACTTTACATACATGAACACCCAGTCGCTGTAGTGTGTCTTACCGGAGAGAGCCTGAAGATCATCCGGGAAATCATCTGTCTTGAGCGGCGTTAGCTGGCTGGTGCTGGCTATGCCGGTGATGCCCCATATACTGTCCTTGGTAAGAGCCCACTCCTTGTTGGTCATGGGATCGGTATAGAGACGCCGCAGATAACGTACGGTGGTCACGGTGCGGGGATCCTGTACCAGATCGTTGAGATCATTCAACCTGGTCCGCACATGTTCTCCCCTATTGATATTGGGCTTGTGCCAGCGTTCCAAGGCATTCTTGATCTGACGGCCTCGAAAGATAAGCTCTTCCTCCCGTTCCCTCTGCATGATGGTCTCCCAGGTCTGGCCAACAGCACTGAGCATGATCCCCATGACCATGACCAGCATCATGGCCATCAGATAGGTAAAACCCTTACGGTTCAGGCTATTTTTCATTGGCGCCAAAGAAGGTAAGGATGGCGTCATCCAGGCTCACGATATCCTTCGGGGCAGCTTCATTGTTCAGTGACTGTTTATTAAACGCAAGGGGTGTTTTAGAGGCAGGCATTTCGAACAGCAATGAGATATCAGACCTTGAGGAAGTCTGTTGCCAGTCAGGTGACAACGAAAAAAGATCGGCAACAGGGTCGGAAACCGGAGATGGGGAGGGAATTTCATGGGTTTGCACCGGAGAGGCCGGGATCGAGAATGCCCGTTCGTCGAACTCTCCTGTTTTGAGACGTCGCATCAAATCCTTATGCTGCTCCTTCATCAACTCTTCCACAACATCCTCAAGATTTTCCATCTTGAGGATATCGGCATAGCTGGTTTTCTTCGAGCAGAGTATCACTCCGCCCTTGTAGAGCAGGGTGATAATGTGTGGGTTGGTAACACCACTGTCCTCGGTCTGGACGTGGAACACCTCTCCCTTGTAAATAACATTATGGTTATATCCCAAGACCATGAGCAAATCCTACGCTAAATGATGCATTTTTTTGAAGTTATCATAAAAGTATAAATAATTGCAATAGGTTATAAGGGCAGGCGCAATTAGCCGGAAATTCCCAGCAGACGTTTGATCTTTGCTACCGCCTCCATCGCATCCTTGGCATACAGGTCTGCGCCAATACGGTCGGCGTATTCCTGGGTCACAACAGCTCCACCCACCATGGTGAAGGTCTTGATGCCGGCGGCACGAAGCCTTTTGACTACATTATCCATCTCGGACATGGTTGTGGTCATAAGCGCCGAGAGACCAACTGCATCGACCATATATTCCCTGGCTTTGGCAATGATGGTAGCAGCCGAGACATTCTTGCCGATGTCAAAAACCTCGAAGCCGTGATTCTCCAGCAGTGTACAGACAATGTTCTTGCCAATATCGTGGATATCACCTTCGACCGTCGCCATGAGGATCTTCCCGAGACTCTCGAACTTCTCTCCTTTCATCTCTTGCTTGAGGCGGGCAAATCCGGCCTGCATGGTGTCAGCCGACTGCATGACCTGGGGCAGGAAGAAGATGTTCTTTTCAAAACGCCGCCCAACCTCCTCCAGGCCGGGTAGGAAGCCTTCACCGCTGATCTGCATCGGGCTCAAACCCTCACTGAGCGCATCTTCCACCAAGGAGACGATACCGTCGCGATCACCGCTGATGATCGCCTGCGATAAGCGTTCGCGAATCGATAACGGCTTGTCGGCAGCGGATGTCTGTATTGTGGCAGAAGCCTGCTCACCGCGATATGCCTCAATATAGGTTGCTGCCTGGCTGTCTCGATTGAGCAGCACCATGGCAGAGCGCCAGGCATCCATCATTGCCTTCTCTTTGGGGTTGATGATGGCGGCGTCTAAACCGGCCTCAATGGCCATGGCAAAGAAGGTTGCCGAAATCAGCGGGCGCTGGGGCAAACCAAAGGAAATATTGCTGACCCCCAGCAGTGTGGAGAGTTCCAATTTCTGCTTTACCATGCGGATGGCCCGCAGACTCTCGGCGGCACGCTTCTGCTCGGCGCTGACCGTCAGGGTCAGGCAATCGATTATGATATCCGCATCAGGTATACCCTCCCTTCGAGCAGCGTTACGGATACGGCGGGCAATGGCCAGACGACCTTCTGCTGTGTCGGGAATCCCTTTCGCATCAAGGGTCAGACCAATCACGGCAGCGCCATATTTCTTTGCCAGCGGCAATACCCTGGCCAGACTCTTGGCCTCACCCGAGACAGAGTTAATCAGAACCTTACCATCGGCGGCCTTCAAACCGCGCTCCAAAGCCACGGGATTGGACGAATCCAGCACGATAGGCACACTGGTTGTCCCGCTGACGCAGAATACCGCTCGCTCCATGGCGGCCGGTTCATCAATGCCCGGCGCGCCGACATTGACATCCAGGAGCGTTGCCCCGGCCTGTACCTGCTCCAGAGCCTCGCGGCGGATATATGTCACCTTCCCCTCCATCAGCTCTTGGGAAAAGATTTTTTTCCCTGTAGGGTTGATGCGCTCACCAATAATGGCGGTTTTGTTGCCCGCGCCAACAGCAGTCCAACCGGCGCGACTGGACAGAAATGTTTGTCCGGATATCTTCGTGCGTGGCTGCCAGGCTTGCTGACGCACGGTAAGCGCCTCTTTCATAGCCTTGATATGCGCGGGAGTTGTACCGCAACACCCGCCGATAATTCTCACACCCAGGGCAATCATCCGATCATGATAAGCGACCATTTCCTCCGGCGTGCCGGGAAAGACCGTCCTGTCATCCACCAACTGCGGCAGACCGGCATTAGCCTGTGAGATGAGCGGCAGATCGGTCACTGCACGCATCCTTTGCAGGATGTCATGTATGCCGTCCACACCCAGACCACAGTTGGACCCAACGATATCAGCGCCAGCCGCAGCCAGGGTAATTGCCGCAGCTTCAGGCGGGGTACCCAACACAGAGCGGCCATTATCATCGAAGGTCAGCATGGCGATGATCGGAATATCTCTTGAAACTTCACGAATTCCGATGACGGCCGCACGGCACTCTTTGATATCCAGAAAGGTTTCCAGGCTGATCAGGTCAGCGCCAGCCTTGACCAGAGCCTCGGCCTGCTCGCGGAAAGCTCCCTTCATCTCGTCGAACGACACCTCACCCAACGGCTCGACAAATTGACCGGTCGGGCCAATGGAGGCGCCGACATAAGCCTTGCTGCCTGCCTCTTTGCGGGCAATCTCGACAGCGCAGGCATTGATCTCGGCCAGCCGCCCTTCCAACCCATAATGGGCCAATTTGTAACGGTTGCCGCCAAAGGTATTGGTGATGATGATATCAGCCCCGACATTGATATAATCACGGTGGACCGAGGCTACGACCCCAGGCATGGTCAGGTTGAGCTCCTCGGGCGACTGCCCCGGCCTGAGACCTCGCTCCTGAAGCAGGGTGCCCATGGCGCCATCAAGAATCAGCGCCTGCTCCTGTATGGCCTCACGAAATGGTTTCATAACTTTCCTTTATGGTTTTTTGATGTGGGGAGAAACAGGCGCCGTATCCTGATCATTCTGCGGTGGCTGTTCCAAGGTATAGTCCGGAACCAGCGGATCAGACAGGTCGAGGTGACGCAGCAGCGCTTTGTCATTCCCCTCAATGGTAAGCTTGACTCTGGTAATCTGCGGAAAATTGACCGCTATGGTGTCAACGATCGAATAAACTGCAAGCATCTCGGCTGAACTGCCGGACGGCAGGGCATCGGCAAAGGTGCGATTCAGGTCGACGCCGGCCAGATCCCCATCGATGCGAACCGTGTTGATGACAGACCCTTCCGGCAGGGCCTCGTCGAATTCACCGACCGGCCCGTTTACCAGCTCTTCCAGTACATCGTCAAGACAGATAACGGCGTCATCACAGGGGTCCAGTTCTCGCGCTTCCCGCGCCAAACGGGTACCATCCGCCACAAAGAACAGTACGACCGTCCGTTTACCAGCCAACTGCCGCATCTGCGGCGCAGGCGGAACTTCATGGCTGGCCCTGTGCTTCTGCCAAAGCATGACCCCAAAGACCAGGGCAATGGTCAAAGACGGTATCAGCAGGCTTATATTGACTCGTTTTCGTGGCTGCAATGCCATTTAGCCCCCCCCTTCCTCGTCATTCAAATTGACCTGGTAAACATCCCCCAGACGCCCACCCAGAAAGCGGTTACCAACCCGGACAAAACCGGCCGGTATGTCACTGACATAATAGTGGTGATTACCCTTTTCAGACTCCGGCCGGAGCATGTTCTTATCCGCCAGAATTGTCGCAACAGTGCGGGCGGTCTCTTCGGCCGAATCCACCAAGGTGACCTGCGGCCCCATAATCTCGGCGATCAGCGGTTTGAGCAACGGATAGTGGGTGCATCCCAGAACCAGCGTGTCCACTGCGGACTCTTTCAATTCCCGCAGATAGTTCTGCGCGGTCAGGCGCGCCACCTGATTGCCGGTCCAACCCTCTTCGGCCAAAGGCACAAACAACGGGCAGGCACGGGTCAACACCTCGGCCTCCGGTCTCAGACGTTTGATGGCACGAGTGTAGGCGCTGCTGCGAATGGTGCCGGTAGTGCCGATCACACCAATACGGCCAGAACGGGTTACTTCTACCGCCCGGCGGGCGCCAGGCTCTATAACCCCTACCACCGGGATCGACAGCTGCCGTTTGAGGCTGGGCAGCGCTACGGCCGAGGCGGTATTGCAGGCCACTACCAGCAGCTTGATGTCACGCTTCAGCAGGAAAGATGCAATCTCGCCAGCGTAACGCATCACGGTTTCGGGTGATTTGGCGCCGTACGGCACACGGGCAGTATCGCCGAAATAAACTGTATCCTCCTGGGGAAGCGTCCGCACGAGCTCGCGCAGAACCGTCAACCCCCCTACCCCGGAATCAAATATGCCGATAGCCTGCCATGACACGGCTGATTCTCCCTTGTACCTATTCTGATAAAACTGAATAGAAAATTATATACCCTTTAATTTAACTGGGTTACATGATATGCATGCCTACTTACTTACAGTATGGCGCGCTTCACTTAGCCGGTATACTATCTTCAAGCGGTGCAACAACCGGTTGTTCGGGTATTTCGGGCTCCTTTACGGGCTCCTTTACTGGCTCCTGAACTGGCAGGTACGGTTTCTCTGCTTGGTTTGGTTTGGCTGGTTCTACGGGTGCAGCGGCCTCTTTTTTACCACCATTAGGAGCATATTTGATGAAGGAAAGTATCTCGTCAAACTGTTTGCCATAAACCACTGATTCCTGCGTCTCGCGTAACAGCAGATCCTTGCGTTTTTGTTCAAGTATCAGCCTGATCCCATCAATGCTCTTAAACTTGATGTTGGCGGCAGCGGACAAATTGGCTTCAGCCTCGCTGAAATCTGGATACTGGAGGTTGATCATGGGGTAGTACGTCAGGATGCGGCTCCGGAAATTCGGGTATTCCCAAAGGACAGTTCCGTTTGCGTCCAGAATCTGAGCTGTCATGATCAGGTAGTTGTAGTCACTGGACATGGATTTCAGCAGATTGTTGGAGAAAACCTTGTCGGTCTTGCTAATGCCACTGACAGTGACAAGCATAGCCGCGTCCAGATTGTTTTTCCGGATGTAATCCTGTATCTCCCCTATTTTCCAGAAGTACTTGTTATATTGGATGGTGGCGTCATCGCGTTTCTCGCGACGGAAGAACAGGCTGCTAAAGATGAGCTGTGGATCACCGTCCAGTAATACCACTGTGTAGAAGTTGCCGGTCGCCTTGAGCTTACGGACAAACTGCTGCTCATATTTACGGTTCATGTCGGCCATCAGCGAGATGAGCTGATCCTTCCGGGGGAACTTTATATCGGAGTCTGCATCAACGAAGATGGGAGCCACACCGAGAACCTTCACCTTGTCGGCAAAGTTTTCCGTGGGAACATTGAAATGGTTTTGAGCACATCCAAAGCTCAGCATCAGCAGGGGCAACAACAGCAGTAGTTTCATTTAAAACCTCCTAACCCCGATAAACGGGATAAACATCATAACCCCGTGGCATGAGCCACGGGTAAGAAATGTTTCTGAATTCACGGGGTTGTTTATAGCAGATGCCCTCCCCTTTTTCTACATAATTTGACAAGAATCGCGGCAGGTCTTGAAACAACATAATTGGTTGACAATCACACTGTTCTTTCTATATTCTCGGATAGATAGAACCTGCTTATCGAGAGTGGTGGAGGGAAAGGCCCTGCGAAACCACAGCAACCGGCCAGTATGGCGTCAGGTGCTAATTCCTGCCGAAAGGCAAAGATGAGGGGTGCGCTGCGAACATTTAGTTTCAGCCCCTTCTCATCAATTATGTGAAGGGGTTTTTTCATGTCGGTCGGGATCGTTACGGAACAGTCCATAACCTTTGAAAACGGCATCAAGCTGGATAGCGGTCGAATTTTGGCGCCCATTACGCTCGTCTACGAAGCATATGGAACACTCAATGAATCTGCTTCCAATGCCATACTGGTAGAACATGCCTGGACCGGCGACGCCCATTTGGCCGGAAGGCAAAGCGATGATGACACCAAGGGTGGTTGGTGGGACGCCATTGTTGGTCCTGGCAAACTTCTGGATACCGACCGCTACTATGTTATTTGCTCCAACGTAATCGGTTCCTGTTATGGATCCACCGGCCCCTCCTCCATGAATCCCAAATCCGGCAAACGCTATAATCTTACCTTTCCGGTCATCACTGTTCGAGATATGGTGCGTGCCCAGAAACTGCTGTTGGATTCCCTTGGTATCCGACGTTTATTGAGTGTCATGGGGGGCAGCATGGGGGGCATGCAAGCCTTGGAATGGTCTACCCAGTATCCTGACAGTATTGCGTCCGCCATAGTGTTGGCCTGCACACCGCATCCTTCGCCTCAGGCAATTGCCATGAACGCCATAGCCCGTTGGGCAATTTTTAACGACCCGACATGGCGCAAGGGAGAGTATAAACAGAACCCCAAGGACGGCTTGGCCCTGGCCAGGGGTATAGGCCACATTACCTTCCTTTCGGATGAGTCCATGAACACCAAGTTTGGTCGGCGGTTTGCAGCCAAGGATGGCCAGTTTGACTTTTTTGGCCAGTTTGAGGTGGAGCGCTACCTGAACTACAATGGCCGCAACTTCGTTGATCGTTTTGATGCAAACTCATTTCTTTACTTGGCCAAGTCGCTGGATCTGTACGATGTTGCATGGGGATATGAGTCCATGTCCGAGGCTTTCAATCAAGTCACTGCGCCAATCCAGTTCTTCGCCTTTTCCTCCGATTGGCTTTATCCCCCCTATCAGACCGAGGAGATGGTCACCTGTCTCCAGGAAATGGGCAAGCCGGTTGAATATCACCTGATTCAATCCGCTTACGGCCATGACGCCTTCCTGCTTGAACACGAGACCTTCGCACCCATGGTGCGAAGTCTGCTTGGTCGTGTAGAGTGCGGAGAATTCCCTTAAACCATGTCAAATCCGCTTGATGAACTTAAAGGCAATCAGCTTTTCAGAAAACTGCGGCATTCAGTGGGCAGGGCAATAGCGGACTTTAACCTGATTGAGGAGGGTGACCGGGTGGCGGTTGCGGTGTCGGGTGGCAAGGACTCCTACACGCTCTTGCTTTTGCTG
>JBAYZR010000087.1:0-11233 GCA_041672425.1 Pedobacter sp.
CAGTTTTTTTGATTCCTCAATGAAAAAGGGCATCCGCAAACGGATGCCCTTTTTCACTTACCGAGGCATTGCTCAAAATTACTTGGCAACAACTTTAGCCATCGCATCTACAGCATATTTAGCATAAGGGTTGGCGAACAGGATGATCAGGCAGACAACCAGGGCGTAGATTGCCAGAGACTCGATCATGGCCAGACCGATCATCATGGTGGTCAGAATCTTTCCTGAAGCGCCGGGGTTGCGGGAAACACCTTCAACAGCGCGGGCAACTGCCATACCTTGGCCAATGCCGGTGCCCAGTGTTCCCAGTGCCATACCAATACCTGCTGCCAGAACGCACATTGTGAAAAAATCCATCTTTACTTCTCCTCTCGGGGTATGAATTATCCTAAACAGTATAGGATTTGAAATTTTACTAATGTGCCTCTTCAAGTGAACCCTGGATATAGATCATAGCCAGTAGCATAAAGACGAAGGCCTGGATAAATGAAACCAATACGCCCATTAACATCATTGGCAGGGGAACCAGGAATGGCGCCAAACCAAAGAAGATCATCAGTACCAGTTCGTGTCCGTTCATGTTGCCGAATAGACGCAACGTGAGCGATACCGGGCGACTGAGGTGTCCAATGACCTCAATGAAGAAAATGACCGGCGCCAGCCAGGCAATCGGTCCACAGAAATGTTTCAGGTAGTGCAGGCCGTGGTGCTTGATACCTACGACATGTGTCGAGATAAAAACGATGATTGCACAGGCTGCGGTTGTGTTGATGTTGGCTGTCGGCGGGAAGAAGCCTGGAATCAGGCCGATCAGGTTGGAAACGAGTATGAAGATTGCCAGAGTGGCGATCAGGGGAAAGAAGGGACGTCCATGCTCACCCATTGTTTCGACTATCATGTTCTCGATACCGCCGATGACCACTTCCATGAAGTTTTGCAGTCCACCAGGGATGGTTTTGAGCGCCTTGGTTGTCAGGACGGAAAGCGCCAGGAGAAGAACAATAACCAGCCAGGTATAGGCGATGGCATCTGCACTGGCCACATTGATATGGAGGGGTTCTAGTAGCTTGCGAAAAAATTCAAGAAACAGTAACGGGTGAACCATGAAGCTAACCTCCTGTGCGCAGGGCACAATATAATGAGAGTACGATTATGTTGGCAACAATAACGGATAGACCCACCAATAGTCCAGCCAGTGAGAATCCTCCGGATATTATGAGAAAATACAGAATAAAACCGGTTACAGTAATGCGGGCAATGAACCTTATCAGAGCGTACTGGCTTGGTTTGGCAGGTAGCAAGCCAAGGATCCGCTGTAAAACATTGCGCATCCAGATGAAGTTAACAACAGCTATGAGACCGCCTGCCATAACACCCAGACCAATTTTTTTCGAAAAGAAGACAAAGCCGACAAAGGTCAGGATCGCTAATAGTGCCAGGCTCCCTTTGATGATGATGGATAAGAGGTTATCCTCGTTGATCGCGGTCATTATCCCTGTGAATCTCCCGGCCAGCAATCACGTAGATATTCTTGAAGCCAGCCGCGATGCCAATAAACATGAAAATATAAAAGAACCAAGGTGTTGTCCCAAGCCAGCGATCAAGCGTCAAACCAAACCAAACGCCAATCGCGATAGCCAGTACGACCGAAATCCCCATGCTGGAGACCATGGACAGGCTGCGTAATAATTCCCTCTTGTCACGATTCATCTGGTTGCCGCGCATAAGCTAGCATAAAACTTGTATTTTTTATCATAGAGGACGTCAGGATGTCAAACGAAATAAAGTTGGTTCATGCAATCAGTTTGAAGCATTTTGCAGCAGCAGCAATGGTTTTCTCGATGTCGGCTTCACCATGGGCAGCAGAAACAAAAGCTGTCTCAAATTGGGAAGGCGCCAAGTAGATACCCTCATCCAGCATGGCCAGAAAATATTTTGCAAATGCTGTAGTGTCGCAAGCTGCTGCAGTTGGCCAATTGTATACCTCGCCTGGTGTGAAGAATGCGCAGAACATGCTCCCCACCCGGGTTGAATAAATCGGGTAGCCGACATTTTTGGCCGCTGTGGCGATTCCTTCTGCCACGTAACGGCTCTTCTTTTCAAGGTTTTTATAAAACCCAGGTTGTTTCAGCAGTGTAAGGGTCGTAATACCCGCAGTCATGGCCAGAGGGTTGCCGGAAAGGGTGCCAGCTTGGTAGACCCCGCCGGATGGGGAGAGCTTCTCCATTATCTCGCGTTTACCACCAAATGCCCCTACCGGCAAGCCGCCACCGATGATCTTGCCCAGCGTTGTCATGTCCGGGGTTATACCATAAAGTTCTTGGGCGCCACCATAGGCCACACGAAAACCGGTCATAACCTCATCGAAAATCAGCACAATCCCTTCGTTGGTGCAGATATCTCGCAAACCTTCCAAAAAACCTTCCCGAGGCGGAACTGTGCCCATGTTGCCGGCCACAGGTTCAACTATTATGCAGGCTATGGCGCCCTTGTTTTCAGACACAAGTTTTTGTACGGATTCAAGAGAGTTGAATTCTGCCGTCAGGGTGTGTTTGGCAAAGTCGGTTGGCACGCCTGGAGAGTCAGGTACTCCGAAGGTGGCGGCGCCGGAACCGGCCTTGACCAATAATGCATCGGCATGACCGTGATAGCACCCAGAAAATTTGAGGATATTGTCACGACCGGTATAGCCGCGGGCCAGACGTATGGCGCTCATTGTGGCCTCTGTACCGGAACTGACCATGCGAACCATCTCTATAGAGGGCACTGCCTCAATTACCAGGTTGGCAAGGTCTGTTTCAAGCTCTGTAGGGGCGCCAAAGCTGGCGCCGTTGTCCATGGCATGTTTGATGGCCTCAACCACTTTAGGATGGCAATGCCCAACAATCATAGGACCCCAAGATCCGACATAATCGATGAAGCTGTTTCCATCCTCATCAAAAATATTGCATCCCGAGGCCTTTCTAATAAAGAGAGGATCGGCTCCTACTGATTTGAATGCTCTGACTGGACTGTTGACACCGCCTGGAATAACAGCCTTGGCGCTTTCAAAAAGAGAGCTGGAACGGTTATGTTTCATAGTGATCCTCCTTTGTGTTGTGAGGTCTTTTTCTCTCGTCAACGAGGGCTCTGTTAGCATATAGTATTTAGCTGTGTCAAGGGTATTGGATTTTTTGCATATAAATATTAGGACGTTGTGGCATTAAAAGTTCTTTTTAAGCGTTATCAAAAAAACATAAAAAACTGCTTGACAAAGAAAACTAAATAACATATTTTCGCTTTCGTTGTGTATACAGTATACCGTAAACAGTCAGGAGGAGTTACATGCTCGGAACATACCTACCCATACTTCTGCTTGTAATTGTTGCAATCGCATTCGGGCTAATCGTACTTTTTCTTTCTGCGCTTGTTGGTGTTAAGAAAAAGGGGCCGGCAGTCAAGTTGGCGCCCTATGAGTGTGGATGCGATCCAGTTGGCACGGCGAGGGAGAGATTCTCGATCAAGTTCTACGTGATAGCCATGTTATTTATCTTGTTCGATATCGAGGCGGTGTTCCTTTATCCTTGGGCGATCATCTACAAAAAACTCGGCATGTTTGGATTGGTTGAGATGGGACTCTTCATCGTCATACTCTTTGTCGGTTATATCTATGTCTGGAAAAAAGGAGCACTGGAATGGGAGTAGATAATCCGCTTGGCGACAACATAATAATCACGTGTCTTGACAAGGTTGTTAATTACGCAAGAAAGTCGTCTATTTGGCCAATGACCTTTGGTCTTGCGTGCTGCGCTATTGAGATGATGTCTACGGGTGCTTCCAGTCATGACCTTGACCGGTTTGGTATCATATTCCGTGCTTCTCCCCGCCAATCTGACTGTATTATTATAGCAGGCACTGTAACCAGGAAGATGCTGCCAGTTATAAAAAATGTATATGACCAGATGCCAGAGCCTAAATGGGTTGTTGCAATGGGTGCATGTGCGTGCTCTGGTGGGGTGTTTGATACATATAGTGTTGTTCAGGGCGTTGATGAAGCCATCCCGGTCGATGTCTATATACCAGGTTGTCCGCCGCGTCCCGAGGCATTGCTCTATGGTCTTCTCAAACTTCAGGACAAAATTTGGAATGAAAGGAACTCCTTTGGCTCAACCATTGGTCTGGGCGAAAGGTTTGATCCAACGGTTGCATAAAACTTCTCAAGAATAATAACGCTATCCCAGAAAAGGGTTGGATGCCATGGCAGAGAATAATCGTGCAGTTGTTAAGCTTAAAGAAAAATACGCCAATTCCATTATCGACGTCGTTGAGTTTAGAGGGGAAGTGACGGTTACCGTCAAAAGAGAGGATATTATATCTGTTCTCTCCTTTCTGAAGCAGTCGCTTCAGTTCAACCTGCTTACTGACGAGACTGCTGTCGATTATCTCGGTAGGAAGGAAGAGCGGTTCATGATGGTCTACCAACTCTATTCCATACCAAACAAGGATTGCCTGCGTATCAAGACGCCGGTGCCGGAGGATGACTGTCGCATACAGAGTGCGACTCAGGTCTGGAGGACAGCAAATTGGCTTGAACGAGAAGTCTTTGACTTATTCGGCATCACCTTTGATAACCATCCCGACCTTCGCAGAATTTTAATGACCCCTGACTGGGAAGGTCATCCTTTGCGCAAGGACTATCCACTTCAGGGGCCGGGTCGTGAACCCTATAAGGGTCGGCTTTCATAAACTGGAATTCAAATTCTGAATCTCGATATAGAAGAGGCGATACATGGCTAACACGGAAAAAATGACACTGAACATGGGGCCGCAGCATCCCAGTACCCACGGGGTTCTGAGGTTGGTTCTCGAGCTCGATGGTGAGATAGTTACCAAGATTACCCCGGAAATCGGCTATTTGCACCGCGGCGTGGAGAAGCTCTCCGAGTATCGGACCTATCATCAGACACTTCCTCTAACTGATCGACTCGACTATCTGGCGCCTATGAGCAACAACCTGGGATATGTTCTTGCTGTTGAGAAACTCATCGGCAGCATTGAAATTCCCGAGCGGGCTCAGACTATTCGAGTGATCATGAACGAAATGACACGATTGCAGTCTCACCTTGTTTGGATTGCATGTCATGCGCTCGATATCGGAGCTATGACGGTCTTTATCTATGCCTTCCGTGAGCGTGAAACGGTTATGGAAACCTACGAGTTGATATCCGGCGCACGTATGACCAGTAACTTTTTCCGCATTGGTGGCCTTTCACAGGATGTTCCGCCAGAGTTTGAGAAGAAGGTGCGTGACTTTGCAGAGGCAATGCCAGGATTTCTTGATACATATGAAGGTTTACTGACAACGAACCCCATCTGGCTAAAGAGGACCGTAAATAACGGTGTGATCTCTGCCGAAGATGCAATTGATCTTGGTTTGACCGGTCCAGCTCTGCGTGGATCCGGTGTTGATTGGGATCTGCGGCGCGACAATCCGTATAGTGGCTATGAAAACTATAAGTTTAAGGTGCCGGTAGGCGAGAAGTGCGATACATTTGACCGCTACAAGGTAAGAATTGTTGAGATGCGAGAGTCCTGCAAAATCATTACGCAGGCATTAAATCGACTGAAGCCTGGTCCGGTCATAGCTGATGATCCACAGGTTTGCTATCCTCCCAAGGAAAATGTTTACAACTCCATTGAGGGTTTGATCCATCACTTTAAGATAGCCTCTGAGGGGTTCCCGGTTCCTGAAGGTGAAGTTTATCAGGGGGTTGAGGCACCCAAGGGTGAACTAGGATTCTATGTCGTTGGAGATGGCGGTAACAAGCCGTACCGCATGAGGATTCGTCCACCATCATTCGTGAACCTCCAAAGTATGGATAAGATGTGCAAGGGGTTTATGCTTGCCGACCTGGTGGCCGTTATCGGTACCCTGGACATCGTTCTTGGTGAGATTGACAGATAACTCCCGAGTTCTACGTAAAAGGAGAAGGCGCGAATGAGTGAAGCAGTTGCTCAACAGGCTACAGAGCAGGAACCGGAAATCGACCTCTCGCTTGCCAATAAGATAATCGACAAGTATATAGACATGCCAGGCAACCTGATGCCGGTTCTTCAAGGCGCACAGGACGAATACGGATACATTCCCCGTGTCGTAGCCGATCTGATTGCAGAACGTCTGAATGTCTACCCTAGTCAAATTTATGGCGTGCTTACCTTCTATGCGCAGTTTCATTTAAAGCCGCGTGGTAAGTTTATCATCAGGGTTTGTGTCGGGACAGCATGCCATGTACAGGGTGCTCCACGTATTGTCGAGACATTCTTTGACAAGATTAAAATCGGTCATGCCGAAACTACCCCGGACCTTCGCTACACCTTTGAAAAGGTTGCCTGTCTGGGTGCCTGTGGAATGGCTCCGTTGGCTATGGTTAATGATTCTACCTATGGTGGCATGACGGTGCAGAAGGTCGATGAAATCATATCCGACTACAACCAGAGACCAATGAAATAGTAAGTAGCTCGAAACTATCCAGTAGGGGACAATTCAGTCATGAGCGAAAACGAAGCAATTAAAATTCTGATCTGCCAGGGAACTGGCGGGGTTTCGATGGGCGCCAAAGACGTGGAGGCGGCTTTCGTAAAGCATCTTGCGGAAAAGGGCGTTAATGCCATTGTCGGCAAGCGTTGCGATGTTATAAAGACCGGTTGCCGAGGACTTTGCGCCAACGACGTTCTGGTTGACATCATAACCCCTGAGCAGGGGCGTATCACCTACGACTTTGTTAAATCAGAAGAGGTCGAGAAGATCATTGATGAGCATATCGTCAATAAGACGGTAATGGAAAAAAGAAAGGCAAAACCTTACTATAACCAGTTTGTCGATGCCCAGATGCGTGTGGTTATGACAGGTTGCGGCCAGATTGATCCTGATAGTATTGATGCCTATATAGAAGAAGAAGGATTCAAGGCGATCGAGAAGTGCGTTAAGAGCATGAAACCTGAAGAGGTTATTGATGAAGTAAAAAAATCCGGATTGCGTGGCCGTGGGGGTGGTGGCTTCCCTACAGGCATGAAGTGGTCCTTTTGTAAGGCATCACCCGGTAATCACAAGTATCTTGTCTGTAATGCAGATGAAGGTGATCCAGGCGCATTTATGGACCGTTCATTGTTGGAAGGTGACCCCTACTGTATTATTGAGGGGATGATGATTGCTGCGTACGCTATCGGTTGTGATTTCGGATATGTATATGTCCGCGCTGAATATCCTTTAGCAGTACAACGCCTACAGCACGCCATTGACATATGTTATGAAAAGAGCTACTTGGGTAAAAATATTCAGGGGTGGGGACTTGATTTTGATATGCGAATCAAGATGGGCGCTGGCGCTTTTGTCTGTGGCGAAGAAACTGCGCTGATGGCCTCAATTGAAGGGTTTCGCGGTATGAGTCGCCCTCGTCCGCCGTTTCCGGCAGTACGTGGTCTGTGGGGCTATCCTACTAACATCAACAACGTTGAAACCTTTGGCAATGTTCGTCATATAATCAACAAGGGTGGTGATTGGTACGCTTCACTTGGTACTGAAACAACTAAAGGCACAAAGATTTTTGCTGTTACAGGTAAGGTCAAGCACACTGGCTTGGTAGAGGTTCCCGCCGGGATGAAGATCCGAGAGGTTATTTACGATGTCTGTGGTGGTATTGCATACAATCGTAAATTCAAAGCAGTTCAAGCTGGTGGCCCTTCCGGTGGTTGTATTCCTGCCTCAATTCTTGATACTCCGGTTGATTACGATTCCTTGATTAAAGCTGGCGCAATGATGGGATCCGGTGGCTTGGTTGTTATGGATGAAACCACCTGTATGGTCGATGTGTCCCGCTTCTTTCTCAATTTTACGAGGGAGGAATCCTGCGGAAAATGTGTGCCATGCCGTATTGGCCTGAAGGTAATGCTTGATATTCTTGAGCGCATTACCGAAGGTCGCGGAGAGATAAGCGACATTGAGACACTTCAGGATTTGGGAATTGCTATCAAGAAGGCGTCTTTATGTGGCCTTGGACAGACAGCCCCCAATCCAATCCTCTCTACCATCAATTATTTCCGTGACGAGTATGAAGCGCATATCAACGATAAACGTTGCCCTTCAAACTGCTGTAAGGAACTGTTGCTGTGGGAGGTAGACGAGGAAAAGTGCGTCAAGTGCGGCGCTTGTTTTAAAGCCTGCCCGGTTGATGCAATCACTTGGGAAAAAGGACAGTTGGCCGTCTTGGATAAGGAAAAGTGCACCAAATGCAAATCCTGTTATGACGCCTGCCGCTTCATGGCGCTTGTATAGAATCATCACTTGAACGGTCAAACTCACTACGCAGAGGTTGAGATGGTAAATCTGACAATAGATGACAAGCAGGTCACGGCACCCAAGACCGCGACAATTTATGATGCGGCTAAGTTGAATGGGATTAAAATACCGATTCTGTGCCACGACAAAAAATTGAAACCATTCGGCGCATGCCGCATGTGTCTGGTTGAGGTTGAACAGATGAAGGGTCGCCAGATTCCGGCCTGCACTACACCGGTAACCGAGGGTATGATTATTCGCACCTCTACCCCAGATATTGTCAAGGCTCGAAAAATGGTGCTGGAGTTGCTGTTGCTTAATCATCCCATTGATTGTCCGGTATGTGATAAGGCAGGAGATTGCGACCTTCAAAATCTGACCTATGAGTATAAGGTGAATGCCAACCGTTTCACCGACGCAAAATTCAATCATGAAATCGACTATAATAATCCGTTGATAGAGCGGGATATGAACCGCTGTGTATTGTGTGGCAAATGTGCACGTATATGCGATGAGATCGTCGGTTTTGGAGCACTAACTTTTATCAGTCGTGGTATAGAGACAAAGATTGGTTGTGAATTCGACGAAGCTCTTAATTGTGAGTTCTGCGGCTCCTGTATCTCTGTCTGTCCAGTTGGATCCCTTTTGGCACGACCATTCAAGTTCAAGTCTCGCTTCTGGGCACTAACAAAAAAGAAGTCAGTTTGTAGCTATTGTGGAACCGGATGCAACCTGACTTTGGGAGTTAAGGATAATAAGGTTCTTACCACCTTGTATGATGAGGAGCAGGGTTTTCATAAAGGTCAGCTATGTTGTCGCGGTCGATTTGGATATCAGTTTATCAATAGCAAAAAACGTCTGACATCACCGATGCTAAAAAAGAACGGCAAACTTACCGAGGTTAGCTGGGATGAAGCGCTTGATGTTGTAGCTTTACGTATGAAGAATTCAGGCGCATCCTTGGCAGCCCTTGCTTCTGCACGCTTAACCAACGAGGAACTGGTTCTCTTCAAACAACTTATTGAGATAACAGGTTCGAAAAATTATGACCACTCTGCCGGTTATGCGCATACTGCCTTAACGGAGGGATTTGCAAAGAGCTTTGGTGTTGCCGCATCATCCGCGACCATACTCGATATACAGAAGAGCGACATGCTTCTTGTTATCAAAACTGATGCATATGAGACCCATCCGGTGATCGGTTTTGAGATTAATATGGCTGTTAAGAATATGGGTACTAAGCTGAATATCCTGTCTGATAAACGTGGTAAGCTTTCAAAATTGCCTGGTGCAAAGACAATCCTGCATTCACCTGGCAGTGAGATTGCCGTTATCAATGCAATAGCCAAGTCCATTCTTGATGAAAAACTTGCCAATGGAATAGCTGCATCAATTCCTGGTTATGCTGAGATGGTGAAGTCTTTGTCTGGATTCGCACCTGAAGTTGTCGCTAAACAGTGTGGGCTGAACGCCGCTGATATAAAACAACTTGCCAGTGAATATGCGAAGGCTGAAAAGGCTCTGATACTCTTTCCAGTAGGTCAGGCATACCCTGGTCATAACGCTGAACTTGCTTCAGCATTGGCAAATCTTGCTATACTTACCGGCAAGGTTGGAAATGAGGGCTGCGGCGTACTCTGCATGAGTGAGAAAAATAACAGTCAGGGTGCTGTTGACATGGGCTTTTATACGAAAGGTGGCCTGAATGCTTCTCGCATCATAGAAGGCTGTGCTGTCGGCTCGATCAAAACACTTTTTATTGCTGGTGAGAACCCGGTTGTGTCATATCCAGATCACAACAAGATCACGTCAGCTCTGGATAAGGTTGAGTTTCTTATCGTTACGGATCTGTTCATGACAGATACCGCAGCAATGGCCGACGTTGTTTTACCAGCCTGCTCGTTTGCAGAGAAAGAAGGTACGTTTACCAGCACGGATCGTCGTGTTCAGCATTTTAAACCTGCAATTAGCAAGGTTGGTCAGAGCCGTTCCGACTTCGAAATCTTTGGCTTGCTGATAAGTAAACTTGGAGGTCAGGCAGCAGCTTCACCATCTGTAGTATTTGATACGATTGCATCCTCTATAGCAGGGTATGCTGGAATGAATTACGTAAGCCTTAGTGACGTTGGATCTTTTGCACCGGTAACTGTAAAGCCGAGCTTTGTCATTACTGAAGTAACTGCCAATGGCGCTGAAACCGGAAAGATGGCTTTAGTAACTGGAAGTGCCCTTTATCATAGCGGAACCCTGTCTCAATACGGAGAAGGACCGATGTATGTATGTCCCGAAGGTTATATTGAACTTTCACGTTCAGATGCTGCACGGCTTAAGATTGTAGAAAAAGATTTAATTAATGTTACATCATCCAGTGGGAGCATCAAACTTAAGACTAAGGTTAGTATGCGTATGCCTGAAGGTGTTGTGTTTGCTCCGTACCATTTTGCTGACACACCGGTTAATAAAGTGTGGAGTGGTGCACCGGTTACTTGGGTAACACTGTCAAAATAAGCTTGTTGCGAATGTTACGCACTATTTCATAAATCAAGGAAAGAGGGACAGATGGATATCGTGATATTAGGACTGCCGATGATGTACTACATCGCCATGGTTGCCAAGGTCCTGGTGGCATTTGTCTTCGTGCTGCTGACCGTGGCCTATGCCACTTACGCTGAACGCAAGATCATTGGTCACATGCAGCAGCGTCTCGGGCCTATGAGAACTGGCTGGCATGGCCTGCTTCAACCGATTTGCGACGGTGTCAAGCTATTTTTTAAAGAAGAGATTATACCAGCCGAATCAAGTAAGTTTGCATTTGTGATCGCACCACTTATAGCTCTTGTTCCTGCTTTTATAACCTTTGCGGTTATCCCATTTGGTGGAGTCATTGAGGTAGCCGGATATAAGATACCTCTCCAGGTA
>JBAYZR010000088.1:0-11221 GCA_041672425.1 Pedobacter sp.
TACATCTATAACCTATCTGAGCCTAACATCATTATGAAGTTGCCCACCAAAGATCGCTCCACCATGGCAAATAAATCATGACCCAATTAATTCAACTTGCACCAATACGTAAATTAATATTTATTTTTTGCGTAAAATATGCAATATTTGGTTATAGATTTCATAAGAGAGGAAATCAGCCATGCTAATTGAATTCAGTGTTACCAATTTTAAATCGATTCAGACAACACAAACACTCAGCTTAGTGGCTAGCCCTGCTACAGAGTTGCAGGAGCAAAACTGTTTCACTACTTCTGAAAAAGGTATGCCTTGGCTACTGCGTTCTATCGCTATTTACGGGCCGAATGCCTCAGGTAAAAGCAACTTCCTCGAAGCAATGGATTTTATGGAGAGTTTTGTCACCGAATCATCCAAAGATGGACAGGAAGGGGAACAAATCGAGGTTAACCCGTTCTTGTTCAATACAGTCAACCGAGATGAGCCAAGTGTATTTGAAGTATTGTTCCTGCAAGAAGAAGTTCGATACCAGTATGGTTTTGCCGTAAACCATACGCGAGTCACTCACGAGTGGCTGATTGCTTATCCAGAAGGTCGTCCCCAGCGGTGGTTTGAAAGGGAATATGACGCTGCGAGCAACAAGGAAAGCTGGTATTTCGGGAGCAAGTTCAAAGGGCATAAAGCCATATTCCAGGAAACAACACGTGCTAATGCCCTATTTCTTTCTACTGCTGTCCAACTTAACAACGAGCAGTTAAAGCCGATTTACAACTGGTTCCATCAGAAACTTCGCACTATTGGTGTTGGCGGTCTTGCGCCGACATATTCGGCTTCGATGTGTAAGACGGAAGCCGGAAGAAGGAAAATCCTTGAACTGCTGAACGCGGCGGATTTGAGTATTTCAGACCTCAAAGTTGAAATGAAGAAATTTGATTTAAATGATTTGCCATCCGACATGCCAGAACCTCTTAGAGAAGTAATTCACAAAGAATTGGATGGCAAGGAAATGCCAGAGGTTAAATTTCTGCACAGGGTTGAAGGATCAGAAGAATTGGTTGCGCTTGACTCTGACGATGAATCCGTAGGAACAAGGAAGTTGTTTGCTCTTGCCGGACCTTGGCTTAATGTGCTTGAAAATGGTTATGTGCTGTTTGCGGACGAACTTAACAACAGCATGCACCCCTTGATGGTACGCTTTCTCATCAGCTTAATTAACAATCCGCAGATTAACCGAAAAAATGCGCAACTTATTTTTTCGACCCATGATACGTCAGTTCTTGATAATGATCTTTTCCGCCGTGATCAAATCTGGTTTACGGAAAAGGACAATAATAATGCGACCAAGCTATATCCTCTATCAGACTTCACCCCTCGCAAAGGTGAAGCCTTGGAAAAAGGCTATCTAAATGGGCGTTATGGAGCTTTGCCGTATATCGGTGAATTGAGGTTCTAATGGGTTCAGATGATCTTTTCTATAAACGCAAACAGCGGCTTGCGGCTTCCCTAAAAAGAAAGAAAGCCAAACAAGCACCCTATGACAGGGTGCTTGTCGTATGTGAGGGTGCTAAAACAGAGCCGAACTACTTCAGAGAGATTCGGGATGCCTACCGACTAAACACCGCCAATATTGATATTTGCGGACAAGAGTGCGGTTCTGATCCACTCAGTGTAGTCAATTATGCCATCAGAAAATTCCGGGAAGATTCCGATTATGACCGTGTCTATTGCGTAATCGATCGGGATAAGCACTCAACCTTTGATGCTGCCATTGACAAGCTGAACCAAACAAGGCTGGGCAAAGGCGTCGTTTTTATAGCCATAACATCAGTACCCTGTTTCGAGTTCTGGCTGCTATTACATTTCGGATTTACAACCCGACAATTCTGTGCTCCTGGCAATGCCTCAAACTGTGAACTTGTTTTGGCGGAGTTGAACAAAAGGGAACTAATTCCCGGTTATAGTAAGGGGGCTATGAACATTTTTGCCTTAACTAAAGAAAGGCTCACTGACGCCATCAGGCATGCCAATCAGTTGCAACAGTATCACCAGGCGTCCGGCACCAATAACCCTTCAACAAACATCCATGAACTCATTGAATATCTAATCAGCCTGAATTATAGCCCATCCTGATTCCAACCAAGCGCAACACCGGTGAACCCGGTGTGCTCTCAGCCGTGTGCGCCTGGTATGGCGCGTGTCGCGCAAGCGACATATGATCAACTGTGGTGGTTGATCGTTGACTTGGAGGTGCAAGTCCTCTATGGACCCTGATGGAGGGAACCATTAGCCGAACGGCAAGGGTGTCCGTCGCGAGGCGGAATCTGAAGAAAGCCGAAGGCAAAATCCCGGCCCGACGAACAGAAATCGCATATAAGGCAGCCACAACCGGGCAAGCAGGCACGTAGCTGATAAAGCCCAATATCCATCCAGAGGGCGTGGCAGTAGATGCGGCGGGTGTATGGGAGGAAGGTCACGCGAATTACCCAGGGAGGTCTGCCGTCCCGCACCGGGCGAAATCCAGGTGCAGGGGAAGTGGGATTAAATGGCCCATTCCCTCATGTTCGGCAGAAGTCAGCAGAAACCATAGTAGTCGTTCTGACCAAACGATGAAGGGTGGAACAGGAAACGACGGAAAGGAGCCCGGAATTTCGATGATGACAGTAGCAGCAGGAGGTCGGGTTGAGATGCCCGGCGCCCTACCGGAGTTGAGCGGTCGGCAACCGCAGTTGGCCGGTAACGGTGCGGCAAACATCACGGGAAGGATGGCAAACCCCATTCCGGAATCGGAGCGTTTGATGGAAGCGATCATCAGTCGCAGCAACATGATGGCGGCTTATTCAAAAGTAGTAGCCAACAAGGGAGCGCCCGGCGTCGATAAGATGCCGGTAACGGAACTGAAAAGCTACTTACAGGAACATTGGCCGTGCATCAAAGAAGAACTGCTGGCGGGAACATACGTTCCCTTACCGGTGTTGCGGGTAGACATACCCAAACCGGACGGCGGAACCAGAACTTTGGGTATCCCCACCGTTCTGGATCGGCTCATCCAGCAGGGGATTAATCAGGTATTGGGAGCAATGTTCATTCCGGAATTTTCCAAAAGCTCTTACGGGTACATACCCGGACGGAGTGCTCATCAGGCAGTGCAAGCTGCTCGTAAACATGTTGCGGATGGGAAGCGATGGGTAGTAGACATTGATTTGGAGAAATTCTTTGACCGGGTAAACCATGACATCCTCATGTCATTGGTGAAACGAAAGGTCAAAGACCCTAAGGTGCTGAAACTGATTGACAGCTACCTGAAAGCCGGTATGTTCGCCGGAGGATTAGTATTGCAACGTGAAGAAGGAACCCCGCAAGGGAGCCCACTTTCTCCGCTGCTATCAAACATCCTTCTGGATGAACTGGACAAAGAGCTGGAGAAACGAGGCCATGTATTCTGCCGTTATGCGGATGATTGCAATATTTACGTTGCCACCAAAGCAAGCGGAGAACGAGTCATGGCATCAATCACCCGCTTTCTGTCGGAACAGCTCAAGCTCACGGTCAATCAAGCCAAAAGTGCGGTTGATCGGCCATGGCGCAGAATCTTTCTCGGATACAGTATGAATTGGTATCCTCGCCCCCGTCTGAGAGCGGGAGCAAAAGCAGTGGCCAAATTCAAGGCCAATATGCGGAAACTGTGCCGCAGGTGGAAAGGGAGGAGCTTGCAACAGGTAATAGAAGAGGTTAATCCGAAACTGCGGGGGTGGTTCAACTACTTCCGTTATGTCGAGTCGGACATCGTCTTTGAAGAACTTGACGGCTGGCTTCGGCGGAAACTGCGCCGCAACCTATGGAAGCAATGGAAGCGCACCTATACCAGAGCAAAGAATCTGATTAAACTGGGGTTATCGAGCGCCGCTTCATGGCGTTTTGTCCGCAAACAACGTGGCCCATGGGCAGTTGCGGGGACAAATATCCTGAATCGGACACTCAATAACGACTACTTCGAGAAACGGGGACTGGTATCACTACTGACTCAGTACAACCGATTCCAGCGCGTATCCTGAACCGCCGTATACGGAACCGTTCGTACGGTGGTGTGGGAGGACGGCGGGGGAGACCCCGCCTCCTACCCGATTGGACAAAATGAACCGCCTCTTTTTTTGCGCAAAGCCCTTCTTGACCCATAAATTTCATTTCGTATTTTTTCCCCTTCATGTGGCCTTCAGGTCTTTGCTGATTCGGTAGACAGAAGCACCCCAATCGCCAACTCAGCAGCGATAGCCTCCTTAGTTTTGCCCTCAGCCAGCAACCTTGCCACTTCCCCGGATTTAGCCCTTGCCGTTGCTTTCCGCCCCTTGTACTTCCCCTCTTCCTTTGCCTTGGCTATGCCGTCACGTTGTCGTTCCAGCATCATCTCCCGTTCAAACTGACCGATTGCGGCAAGCATGGTCAACATCATCTTGCCGGTAGGCGTTCCGGTATTGTAAAGTAGCCAAGCATCCTAATTGATTTGCGTTTACCGCATTGTTGTTGTATGGTCATACCTGTAAGAACAACACAGATATCCAGAGGTGATAGAAATGGCACTATCAGGTGACACTATAGATCATGTGACCTTGCAACATTTGGTTGAAGCGGGAGCCGTAAGGGGCGCAGACGTGGTAGGCAAGCCGGGAGGATGGGGGATCATCATCAAATACGGCATGACTCAGCGCACACTTGCAGCACGCCGTGGAGCTATTCGCACTTTCAGCCGACTCGAAGCCCTTGTCAATTACCTCAAAAGCATCGGTATATCTCAATTCATGGTCAACGCCGCCGACTTCGATCCGGCCAACAAAAGAACCCGTCCGGATTCAGCGGAACGGATGAAAAAGACCTTTGACGCCGCCGACCATGACAAATGGTTCCGGGAGCAGGTCCAGGAAGCACTGCTTGAGGCCGACAAGCCCGACGCGGTATGGATACCGCATGAAGAGGTAGTAAAGGACATGCACCGCCAGCGTGAGGCCATCAAGGCCAAAATCGCCGGGAAAGCCTCCTGATGCATCTCTCCTGGAGACCATAAGCGAGGGCGGAGCGGGAGGCGGCTTTGGGCTTACAGTTCCTCTGGAGTGAAGGCGATCACGTCGTCGATCTTTTCAGCGCCAGTCATTAACATCACCAGTCGATCAACGCCAAGAGCAATTCCGGCAGATGGTTGCATTGCTGCCAACTCGTCAAGAAATGCCTCGGGAAGGGGCAGGGCAACAAGTCCAGCCTGGGAACGCTTGTAATTTGCCTCCACAAAGCGTGCACGCTGTTCAGCAGGATCATTGAGTTCACTGAAGCCATTGGCAAGCTCCAATCCACCTAAATAGAGCTCAAATCTCTCGGCAACATTCAAATTATCAGGTTTGAGACGGGCAAGCGCCGCCATTTCAGCCGGATAGTCCAGCAGGAATACCGGAACATCACCTGGTAGAGCCGGCTCGATATTAGTAACCATGATCTCGTCAAAACTGCCGCTGCGTACAGCAACTTCCATCTCTATTGCAGAGAAGCGGTGAAATGCTTCCTGAACAGTGATTCTTGTCACCTTCCTGTTCATAGTTGTAAACTGGCTGCTTTTTGATGAAAAGAGTTGTATCTCCTTGTTGCAAACAGAAGAAATCCATCCAAGCAGATCTTCACAATCTTTCATCAAATCGTTGTAATCGCTATTGGTCCGGTACCACTCCAAGATGGTGAACTCTGGTATATGTTTTCTGCCACGCTCACCGCTCCGCCAGCAACGACATATTTGAAAGATATTATCATACCCACGACATAGCAGGCGCTTCATGCATATTTCCGGGGAAGTGTGCAAATACCAGTCACCAGAGCAATAAGGATCAATATGCTCCTCAGGAGCATTCGCGGGTATACGCAAAGGCGTTTCCACCTCCAAAAAACCTCGTGAGGTGAAGAATTCCCTTATTGACTGAATGATTACAGCACGCTGACGAAGTTTTTTTATATTGTCGGACATATATATCGTTGGGATCATTTTGAACAAAAAAGGGCGAGCCATTAAGACTCACCCTGATTTTGATACTATGTTTCTTGTCTTATCCCTTAACGCGGGTTGAATACTCGCCATTACGGGTGTCGATGGTTATCAATTCGCCTTCTTCAATAAAAGGTGGAACACGGAGTAGGTAGCCGGTCTCTACTGTTGCGGGCTTGGAGTCGTTACCACTGGTATCACCCTTGGCCCAAGGATCGGTCTGAATAACACGCAGGTTAACGAAATTGGGGAGTGTTACACCTATAGCCTTCTCACCAAAAAGCAAGACATCGACCTTCAGGTTCTCAAGCAGGAAATTTTTAGCATCGCCCATGGCATCCTCTTCCATGACAACCTGTTCATAAGTCTGCTGATCCATAAAGGTATAGTGGGTGTCTTCCTTATACAGGTACTCCATTTGGCGTTCATCCAGGCTAGCCTGTTCAAATGTCTCGCCGGAACGATAGGTACGGTCAAGAATTGTTCCATTGATCATATTGCGCATCTTGGTGCGGTAGAGCGCCTGACCTTTGCCTGGTTTGACAAAATCGAAGGCAATTACGATATAGGGGGCGCCGTCGAGTGTCAGTTTCAGGCCCTTTTTTAAATCTGCAACGCTGTACATTGTTTCCTCACTGTATATAAATTTGTAAACGAGACAAACCCATCAAAACAGACGGCATTGTTTCATTAATAAATAAAATGTATGTATTATTTGGCGCGATATGTGATACGACCACGGCTAAGATCGTAAGGGGATAGTTCAACCGTGACCTTGTCACCGGGGAGAATTTTGATAAAATACTTGCGCATTTTACCGGAAATATGGGCTAACACAACATGATCATTTTCGAGCTTAACACGAAACATGGCGTTAGGCAGTGGTTCAACAACCGTTCCTTCAACTTCAATAGCTTCTTCTTTACTCATACCTGATGAAACTCCTCATTGCACTATTTAAATTTAACGGATATACACTATCGATAGTTACATAGAAATGCAAGTCATTTCATGACTATTCTTAATACTACTCAGACTACATAGTGAAATCTCGTTGCATAAGGAGCTGACAATGTCACTTTCAAAAACTTGGTACACCACGGAAAAGGCGGCGGAAAAGTTTGGTTTGGAGCACTCGTTGATCCTTAGGTGGGTTGAGGAAGGTCTGGTGCGTGCAGAGGAGTCTGGAAGCAAAGTTGTGCGGGTCAACATAGATGATGTGGAGCTCAAGGTACAGGAAATGACCGGAATCTGACAAAAAAGCCTCGCGGGTGTGATTGAAAGGCGGGGTTGTCCCCGCCTTTAGTCCTTATATTACAAATAGTTACTTCTTAATGTTATAGAATACGTCATGTCCCCTGAACAGGGCACAGGTGTCGAGTTCGTCCTCAATGCGCAGCAACTGGTTGTACTTTGCCACGCGATCAGTGCGGCATAGCGAACCGGTTTTGATCTGGCCGGCATTGACCGCCACAGCCAGATCGGCCAGGGTGGTGTCCTCGGTCTCGCCAGAGCGGTGGGAAATAACCGTGGTGTAACCGGCGCGTTTTGCCATCTCGATGGCCTCAAGGGTTTCTGTCAGGGTACCTATCTGGTTGAGCTTGATCAGGATCGAGTTGGCGATCCCCTTCTCAATGCCTTCCTTGAGGATCTTCGGATTGGTAACAAACAGGTCGTCGCCAACGATCTGGATCCGTTTGCCGAGCCGGTCAGTCATCAGTTTCCATCCGTCCCAGTCGTTCTCGGCCATTCCGTCCTCAATGGAGATGATCGGATATTTGTTGACCAGATTCTCGTAGAAATCGACCATCTCGGCTGCTGTTTTAACCTTCTGTTCTTCGTTTTCCAGGGTGTACTTGCCATCCTTGAACAATTCCGACGAGGCCACATCCAGAGCAAGCAGTACATCCTCTCCCGGCTTGTAACCGGCTTTTACTATGGCCTCCATGATGACTTCCAAGGCCTCCTCGTTCGACTTCAGATTAGGGGCAAAACCGCCTTCATCGCCAACTGATGTGTTATAGCCCTTACCCTTGAGTACGGTTTTAAGTGCATGGAAGATTTCAGAGCCCATGCGTAGCGCCTCCGCGAAGCATTTCGCCCCGGCCGGCATGATCATGAATTCCTGGATATCGACGTTGTTGTCGGCGTGGGCGCCACCGTTAATGATGTTCATCATTGGCAACGGCAGTTCGCGGGCGCCGGCGCCGCCGATATATTTGTAGAGTGGCTGGCCGGCTTCTTCGGCAGCTGCCTTGGCTACGGCCAGAGATACACCCAGAATAGCGTTAGCGCCCAGGTTGCTTTTGAATTCGGTAGCGTCAAGCTCCAGCATCTTCATATCAATGCCAACCTGGTCGTCGGCATCCATACCGATCAGCTCCTCGGCGATCTCGTTGTTGACATTGTCAATGGCCTTGAGAACGCCCTTGCCAAGATAACGGGTCATGTCACCATCACGCAGCTCCAGCGCCTCACGCTCGCCGGTGGATGCGCCGGAGGGAACAGCAGCACGCCCGAAGGCGCCGGACTCAAGAAATACCTCTACCTCAAGAGTTGGATTCCCTCGGGAATCGAGGATTTCTCTGGCATATACATCTACAATTTCACTCATTACTGCCCCCTTGCATGGAAATAAAGTAGTGTGGAGAAAACATCCCTATGTAGCAAATCAGGTTTTTATATATCACAGAAATCTCGAAAAGACAGTAACCCAAACAATATTTTCCAATATGTCACCCGGTTATGCCTCAGCTCTTCACAGATTGTCATAATAGTGTTATGAAACTGTATATATGCAAACCAACAGCTTTTCAACGCCGGAGATAAGCATGTCGCCAGATTCACTGCACAGGCTCACCATAGATAAATCGCGCCAGACACCTGCTTCGCCACGGAAGGGGAAGCGCATGCGCGCTATCGTTATCCTTGTCCTGCTGTTGGTGGCAGTGGCTATAGTTGTTTTTTTCTCCAGGGGGCGCAAGATCTCCATTGAGACGACCACTGTAAGTCAGGTCTATCCGAGCCAGTCATTCACACTGCTAAACGCCAGCGGGTATGTTGTGGCCCAGCGCAAGGCGGCCGTGGCCTCCAAGATCACAGGTCGGCTTGAATGGTTAGGGGCGGAGGAGGGAAGCCGGGTATCGCTCTTCAGGAACTCTCTGGCCGAGACCCTGACCGAGACGGAAAAGGCTTTTCAACTCAGCTTTGTTTCCATGACCGAAGCCATTGTGGTGGCAATCCGTATCGTCTCATATGTATTGATCATTATAATCATGGCCGTGGTTGCCAATACCATGGCGATGACGGCCCGCGAACGAATCGGCGAGTATGCTATCTTCAAGGCTATTGGTTTCCGCAATTACCACATTGCCGAAATGATTGTTGGTGAATCCCTTTTTATCTCCATGACCGGCTGCCTGGTCGGCATTCTGCTGACATTCCCGGTAGCCAATAAATTTGCAGAGGAGATGGGGCAGTTTTTCCCAATATTCATTATTGAACATTCCACTCTGTATCTGGATATTGTATTTTGTACATTGGTCGGGGTGATCGCGGCCCTGTTTCCCACCTGGCGAGCCGCCAGGATCAGGATTGCCGAAGGATTGCGGAAAATTGGATAGTGTGCAGGAGTGATCATGAAAATTAATATTCTGATAGTCGATGATGAACTGAGTATGCGTGAATTTCTTACCATCCTGCTGGAGATGGAAGGGTACGTGGTGACTTCTGCCAGTAGTGCTGAAGAAGCGCTGGCACTGCTGGGTAGCTCCTTGTTCGATCTGGTCATTTCAGACGTGCAGATGCCGGGTTTGGGGGGTATTGAGTTATTGGGGCGGATCAAAACCATGACGACTGAAACCGCAGTACTGATGATTTCCGCCTTTTGTGCGGCTGAGCAGGCGGTGGAGGCCATGAAACTTGGCGCCTACGATTATATCGCCAAGCCCTTCAAGATCGAGGAAATCAAGCTGCTCGTCAGGAATGCCCTGGAAAAACAGGGGCTACGGCGCGAGAATACCCTGCTGAAGCAAAATGTTCTTCAGCGGGACAACTTCTGTGGCATCATCGGCGCCAGTCCCAAGATGAAAGAAATCTTTGAACTTATCCAGAAGGTTGCCCCCAGTAACAGTTCCGTATTGATTCTGGGAGAGAGCGGCACCGGCAAAGAATTGGTGGCACTGGCGATTCATTCAACCAGCCAGCGCCGGAATAATCCGTTTGTGGCGGTAAACTGCGCCGCCATTCCAGAGTCACTTATCGAGAGCGAGTTGTTTGGCCACAAAAAGGGTTCATTCACCGGCGCCGTGGCAGACCGGCCTGGTCTATTCGAACAGGCAGAAGGCGGGACACTGTTCCTGGATGAAATTGGCGAACTACCGCTGCTGATGCAAACCAGGCTGCTACGCGTTCTACAGGAACGTGAATTCCGGCGGGTTGGAGATTCGGTCGTCAGGAAGTCTGATGTGCGCATCCTGACGGCATCCAATCGAGATTTACAGTTACAGGTCAAGGAGGGCGGTTTCCGCGATGACCTGTTTTATCGTATAAATGTGGTGCAGATCATTCTGCCTCCTCTGCGGGAGCGGATTGAAGATATATCTCCACTTGTGGAGTTTTTCTTCCGCAAGTTCAGTACAGCTCAGCCACATGGAAAAATCATCACCCCTGCGGCTCTCAAGGCGCTGATGAACTATGGCTTTCCCGGTAATATCCGCGAGCTGGAGAATATTGTCGAACGCAGCCTGATTCTTGATCCGACATGTATCTCGGAAGTAAATCTGCCCAAACAGGTTGTGAGCGGCAGGTCACCATGTATGAGCGCCGAAGTAGAGATTCCCGAGGAGGGCATGGCCCTTGAATCCCTGCTGGATGATCTGGAGAAGCGTTATCTGCTGAAGTCGTTGGAAAAAACCGGAGGCGCCAAGAAGAAGGCAGCCGAATTTTTGGGAATGTCGTTCCGCTCATTCCGTTACCGTCTAGCCAAGTTTGGACTGGATAGCGGAGAAGAGTAGACTGTTAGTAATAATTTCTTCTTGTTATTATTACAGCAGTTCCCGCTGACTGGATAACGCACTAAGAACATAAGGGTTTCAAAAAAGCATTTCGTAATAAATTTCCAACAATAGCCATTTTTGTAACTTGCGCTCCGGGCAGTAGGCAATCACGAACATCCCCACACTTGGTGGACAATTTGAGGTCTAACAT
>JBAYZR010000089.1:0-11191 GCA_041672425.1 Pedobacter sp.
ATACAATGTTGTCACCTTTTAGGTTAGAACCATTTTCCAATCATCGTGCTGATTTTCTTAGCGTTCTTGGCGTCTTTGCGGTTCAACTGCCGTTTTTAGGTTAAAAAGAGTGCAACTACTTCTGGCGCAAAGAAGGAAGATAACGCCGTATGATATCAAAGAGGCAGCAGAAAAGCCTCCTGATAAACATCTATGCCCCTGCTGCTCAGAAGGAGTCATGGTGGTGATTGCCTCTCTACCAAGGAAGTCACGCAGCTCGACATAAGAATATATGAATCCGGCGGCGGCAATAGTCAAAAAGCTGTACCTTTAATAATACCGGTGTGCGCTATAGGTGCGCCTGCTCACTCTGAAAATAGCATCTACAGGGTAAGATTCGAGTTTCATAGCGATCAAAATTTATGTGAAAGAGCGACGAAAACAAGAATGCCGACAGTTAAATCTCCTCAAACACCCACAAAAAGACCAGCACATCACAGTAACCAGAGTCAAAATCCGAGATAAAAATCCAAATGCTAGCAGAGCAGACGCGCTTTAGTCCAACAACAGTTTATGCGGTGGTTCCGCTGACGCTACACACCGCATAAACTCTTAAATTGTTATTTGAAAATATAAGGGAACATCCGATGTAATATGGTCATGGAATACAATGAGCAGAGACGAAAAAAGGGGACATACCGTAATGGTAGTCCCCCTTTGATTTTTTATGTGTTGCGGATCAGCCGAGCGTATTGACGAGCCTGGTAAGGCGCGATACGTTGCGGGATGCATTGGATTTGTGAATTACACCCTTGGTGGCAGAGACGTCGATAACAGGTATTGCAGCATTCAAAGCAGCTGTAGCCGCTACCTTGTCCTTTGCCTCAACAGCCTCACGTACTCTCTTTATAAATGTCTTCAACGTCGAAGAAACGTGCTTGTTACGAGCGTTTCTTTTTGCATTCTGTTTGATTCGTTTGATTGCCGATTTATGATGAGCCAAACCGCACCTCCAAGATAATGTTAGGATACTTTATTAAGTAGTCAAAGTTGTTTTTATAACAGTCAATTCATGATGGTGTCAAGTTAAATTACGGAAGTATCCGCACGCGCCTGTCTTCTACCTTGATTCTTCCTTCAGAAAAAAGTCTGATGGCCTCAGGGAATGTGCGGTGTTCCTCCTTCTGGATGCGTGCTGAAAGCGTAGCCTCGGTATCATCCTGATCAACCGGAACAACGGCCTGTAGGATGATTGGGCCTGTATCGGTTCCGCAGTCCACAAAATGAACGGTACAACCTGAGAAACGAACACCATGATCGATCGCCTGTTGTTGGGCGTGCAGGCCCGGAAAAGCTGGCAGCAGGGCAGGGTGAATATTGATGATGGCGTTGGGGAAAGCCGAGACCATTACCTCCGACAGTATCCGCATGAATCCAGCCAATATGATCAATTTTACATCATGATTTTGCAGGATATTCACTAGGGCGTCGTCGTATTCCCTGCGGTTGGCAAAACCACGGTTCTCGTGAACTATTACAGGAATTCGGTGGTTGGTTGCCCGTGTGAGTGCGAAGGCATCAGGATTATTGCTGATGACGCACATGATTCGAGCATTGATCTCACCAGCCTCGATTTGATCGATGATCGCCTGTAGGTTGGAGCCGTTGCCTGATACGAGAACGGCCAGCTTGATGGGCTCTTTAATTTTCATTACCCCTCCACCAGTTCGACACCCTCGCACCCATTGAGGCTGGCAGTAATCTCTCCGATAATCCAGGCCTTTTCATCGAGTCCGTTCAGCCGATAGATCATATCCTCGGCTTCGTGTTCATCTACTACCAGTACCATACCGATGCCCATGTTAAAGGTTCGGAACATTTCGTCACGCTCAACATTGCCGACTTCTTGCAGGATACTGAAAAGTATTGGCCGTTCCCAGCTGGATAGGTGGATGGATGCCCGGCATCCATGTGGTAAAACACGGGGAATATTTTCAATTATACCTCCTCCCGTGATATGGGCGATGCCTTTGATATTGAAGTTTTTAAGCAGGTTCATAATGGAACGGATATAGATGCGGGTTGGAGTGAGCAATTCATCTGCAACGGTTCGTCCTGTTCCCGGCAGTTCAGAATCGATGGTAAGTCCCAAATGCTCAAAGATCAGCTTGCGCGCCAGTGAGTAGCCGTTGCTATGAAGACCGCTGGAAGCAATGCCAATCAGGCGATTGCCAACAGCAATGCTGGAGCCATCTATGATGTTCTCCCGGTCGACCACACCGACGGCAAAACCAGCAACGTCATATTCCCCATCGGCATAAAAACCTGGCATCTCAGCGGTCTCGCCTCCGATCAGGGCACAACCTGCCTGTCTGCATCCTTCGGCAATTCCTTTGACAATGGAGGCTGCCTTTTCAGGCAGAAGTTTTCCAGTTGCAAGGTAGTCCAGGAAAAAAAGAGGCTCGGCGCCCTGCACAACGATATCGTTGACACACATGGCAACAAGATCAATCCCCACGGTGTCATGACGGTCAGCCATAAAGGCAATCTTGAGTTTAGTACCAACGCCGTCGGTGCCTGAGACCAGTACCGGGTTTTTGTATTTGGAGCTGTTCAGTGAGAACAGTCCTCCAAATCCGCCAATTTCAGCCATGACCTCGGGCCGAAAGGTTGACTTGACCAAGGGCTTGATCATCTTGACGAAGCTATTACCAGCCTCAATGTCTACCCCTGCATCTTTGTATGTGACTCTCTGATCGCTCAAACGCTTACCTCCTATTACGCAAGGAATCTTTTGTAAAACATGGGTAGCTAAATGTCAATTTCAAACTGGGAAAATGCAGGGTGATTTTATTCTACCATACAGAATGTCACCGGAGGACATAACCTGGCTCCGACGCTTCACTCTGGGGGTACTCAAGTCCAATTTACCCTGAATATTAGCGGCAACGGCACAAATTGTTCAGGCATTGCGCATCTGCTCACGGTACCCCTCGTAATTTCTTCTTATCTCATGGAGCGAGTCTCCGCCGAACTTATCCAAAAACATATTGGCTATCTCAATGGCTACCACCGCCTCTGCCACAACCAAAGCAGCTGGCACAGCACATGTATCAGAACGCTCCACGGTCGCCTCGAATGGCTCATGGGTACGCATATCCACAGATCGCAACGGCTTGTACAACGTGGGTATTGGTTTCATGGCCGCACGCAAAATGATCGGCTCACCATTAGACATGCCACCCTCAATGCCACCAGCATTGTTTGATGCACGGTAATAGGCACTGGCCGCACCATCTTCGAGTCGAGTCGTGTCCCAGAATATTTCGTCATGTACTTTTGAACCAGGTAGACGGGCAGCGTCAAAGCCGATGCCGACTTCAACTCCCTTGATGGCTTGAATGCTCATCAACGCCATACTCAAACGGGCATCCAACTTGCGATCCCAGTGGACATAACTCCCCAGACCGGGAGGAGTGCCAAGCACATGCACCTCCACCACACCACCCAGGGTATCCCCGCTGAACTGGGCAGCATCGATCATCCGCTTCATTTCCAACTCTGCGGACGCATCGCAACAAAACAACTCAGACTCCGCAGCCATCTGCCACAGTTGTTCCAGCGGCAGATCAGGGTGCGCTGCGATAACACCTCCTACCTCGGTCACAAAACCACCCACGTAGATATCAAAGGCTCTCAATAACGACTTGGCAACAGCCCCGACCGCCACACGCACCGCTGTCTCACGGGCGCTGGAGCGCTCAAGAATGTTGCGCACATCAGCATGATCATATTTCAATGCACCGGTCAAATCAGCATGTCCAGGGCGTGGCCGGGTAACAGCAAGCGAGTCATCCCGATAGAGGGAAAGCGGTGACATCTTTTCAAGCCAGTTCTCCCAGTCACGATTCTTCACGGCCAGAGTTATTGGTGAAGCAAGTGTCGTACCCCAACGGACTCCGGACAATATATCCGCCGTATCCTTTTCGATCTTCATCCGTCCGCCGCGGCCATAGCCCTGTTGACGGCGTGACAGATCAAGGTTGATGGTTTCAACAACAAGCGGAACACCGGCAGGCATTCCTTCAATAATGGCTGTTAATTGCGGTCCGTGGGATTCACCCGCGGTAAGATAGCGAAGCATAAAAGAAAAAAACCTCCTTAAGTAAGAAAGGAGGTTAAATTAGCATTTCTGCCACTAAAACGGCAAGGTAAAAGGTTATGGTAAACCAGTTGAATCTTGCGTAGCGGTTGTAAATTAATAGCCCGGTGTTGCCACCGGGCTATTAACAATCTACATTCTGAAAAAAACCTAGGCGATAGCCGCTAAGGCCTTTTCAAATCCCATACTGAAAGCTTTCTTGTTGAGTTCGATGAAAGCCTCCGGAACGCTGGAAAGAACAGCTTTCTCGGCATTCTCTCTTGTAACCTGCCCGGTTAATGCCACCATCGCGCCAAGAGCAACGATATTGGCAACGATTTCACGGCCAACATCATTTTTAGCAGTGTTGATGATCGGGAAGGCAACTGTTTTGAAGTTGCCTGGTGGCACATCCTTGACCAGATCTGAGTCAATCAGTAAAACGCCACCTTCCTTGAGGTCGTGAGAATACTTGTTTGCAGCTTCCTGAGTCATTGCCAACAGGGCATCGCACTGGGTAACCTTCGGATAGTCGATCGTGTCGTCGGAGATAATTACCTCCGACTTTGATGCGCCGCCGCGGGCTTCAGGACCGTAACTCTGCGACTGAACGGCCTGTTTACCTTCATATATCGAAGCGGCCTTAGCCATGATGATCCCGGCGGTGATCAGACCCTGTCCACCCGCACCGGAAAATCTGAGTTCATATCTTGACATGAATATATCGCTCCTTTTCCTGTAATTATTACTTAGCTTGAGCGCGCTCGATAACCTTGGCGTACTCGGTTGTATAATCGCACTTTGTATCATCTTTATAAAGGACACCGGTGAGAACCTTACCTTTTAACTGCTCGGCACTCATTTTTTCGGCAGCCTTGACCGGAACGGCAACTTCTTTAAGACGGTTCATCATTTCGATAACTGACTTGTATTTGTTGCGACGACCGTAAGTGGTCGGGCAATCGTCAAGAATTTCTACAACAGAGAAGCCTTTATGCTGAATTGCTTCTGCAATCAGCTTATCAATCTGATTGGCATGGAAAGCAGTGCCACGGGCAACAAAGGTAGCACCGGCGCCGATAGCCAGTTTGGCAATGTCAAAGTTGGGATCCGGATTGCCGTAGGGAGTGGTGGATGCCTTGTGTCCGGTCGGAGTACATGGTGAAAACTGGCCGCCGGTCATGCCGTAGATATAGTTGTTCATGATGATGTAAGTCATGTCGATGTTACGGCGGCAGGCGTGGATGAAATGGTTGCCGCCGATGGCGGTGCCGTCTCCGTCTCCGCCACAGAGAATTACATTCATTTCAGGCTTTGCCATCTTGACGCCAGTAGCAAAAGCAGCGGCCCGACCGTGCGCAGTGTGCAACGTGCAGCAATCTATGTAGCCGGGGAGACGTGAAGCACAACCAATACCGGAAACAATAGCGGTATTTTTCATGTCCAGCTTAAGGGTATCCATTGCCCGGATCAGGCCCTTCATGACAATGCCGTGACCGCAACCAGGGCACCAAATGTGCGGAAGTTTGCCGGGACGGAGATATTTTTCATAATCAAAAGCCATGGTTATTTAACCTCCTTAATCTTCTCAACAATCTGGACGGGATTGATAGGCTCGCCATCAACGCGGAAGATGCCGAGTACCGGGACCTTGCCCTGTGCGCAACGCTCAAGCTCGATGGAACACATTCCCAGGTTCATTTCTGGGATTACAAAACCTTTGACCTTGGCGGCCAGGGCTTTGATCTGCTTATCCGGAAAGGGCCAGAAGGTTTTGATGCGGAACATTCCGGCCTTGATGCCCTGCTCGCGAGCAACATTAACGGCATAACGGGCGGAGCGGGAGGTTGAGCCATAGGCCACAACCACCACTTCGGCGTCTTCAAGCATGTACTCTTCAAAGGTAACGATGTCATCGACCTTGGCGCTGACCTTGCGGACCTGGCGCTCTTCCTCGGCCTGTACGATCTCGGCCTTGGTGGTTGGAAAACCGTCCTGCATCTTGTTAAGGCCGGTCACATGATACTTGTAACCGGAACCAAAGTTTGCCAGGGGCGGCACATCGCCGAAACTGGTGTCGTACGGCTTATATTGCTCTGGTGGTACAGTCGGCGCCTTGCGAGGAGTGATTTCAATCTCACCCGGCTCACGGAACTCGATCCGCTCACGCATATGGGCAATGATCTCATCCGGTAGAACATGTACCGGCATGCGGTACTTCTCGGACAGACTGAAGGCTTCTGCCGTCATGTCATAGCACTCCTGCACTGAAGCAGGCATCAATGCGATGGTGGCGTGGTCACCATGTGTACCCCACCTTGCGCACATGACATCAGACTGGGAAGGACCGGTGGGCATGCCGGTAGAAGGACCACCGCGCATGACGTTGAAAATTACACACGGGATCTCGGCGATGCAACCATAGCCGATAATCTCCTGCTTGAGGGACAGACCCGGGCCTGATGTGGAGGTCAGTACCTTGGCGCCTGTCAAAGATGCGCCGAGGCATGCGGACATGGCGCCGATCTCGTCTTCCATCTGAATAAATTTGCCGCCGATTTTTGGCAGTTCAATGGACATAACCTCGGCTACCTCGGTCGAAGGGGTAATCGGGTATCCGCCGAAAAAATTGCAGCCGGCGTAAATGGCGCCGTGAGCGGCAGCCTCGTTACCTTGCAAAAACTCTACTTTTTTTGCCACAGTTAAGTTCCTCCTGTTAGATTAGTCAGTAATAACCTTTATTGCAAAGTCTGGACAACGCAGTTCGCATTGCATACATTTGGTACAGGCTTCCAGGTTCTTGACAGCTACGACAAAGCCCTTCATTTCAAGGACCTTGGTAGGGCAGAATTCCACACAAATGTGGCACCCCTTGCAATACTTCTCAATAATCTCAATTTTTGGCAATTTTTTTTCCATCTGAAAATGCTCCTTTATTTCCGTAATAAAAGGTGTGAAATATCAGACCCATAACGTAGCAAAAGAAGGGCATAGCCCTTCTTTTGCGTTACACAAAAGAACCCTGACGAGTCTACATTTACTTCATGCTACCAACCAGTTCTTTTACAGCAGCAACAGACTTATCCATCATAGCCTGCTCTTCAGCGTCCAGTTTGAACTGAATGATATTCTCGACACCCTTCTCGCCAAGGATTGCCGGCACACCAACATAGAAACCGTCGACGCCGAACTCACCCTGCAGGAAGCAGCAGGTAGGAAGAACACGCTTCTGATCCTTGAGGATCGACTCGGCCATGGCAATGGCGGAAGAAGCGGGTGAGTAAAAAGCAGAACCGGTTTTCAGCAGGGCAACAACTTCACCGCCAGCTCCACGGGTACGCTTAACCATAGCTTCCATAACTTCCTTGGCCTTGGCGGCATCCTTGTATTTCTGCTCAAGGATTTCCATGACCGGAATACCATTAACGCTGGCATAACGTACCAGCGGCACCATGTCGTCGCCGTGACCACCAAGAGTCATGGCTGTTACGTCTTTAACTGATACCCCCAGCTCCCAAGCGATAAAGGTTGCGAAGCGGGCCGAATCAAGAACACCAGCTTGGCCGATAACGCGGTTGTATGGGAAGCCGGTGATCTTCTGACACAGGGTAACCATTGCATCAAGCGGGTTGGAGATGACGATTACGATGGAATTAGGAGCGTACTGTTTGATCCCTTCGGAAACTGAAGTCATGATCTTGGAGTTAACCTCGATCAGATCATCGCGGCTCATGCCCGGCTTGCGTGGCAGACCGGCTGTGACTATAACGATGTCGGAATCCTTGATGTCTTCGTAACTGTTGGTACCTTTCAGGTTGACGTCATAACGGTCAACCGGGCCTACTTCAGCAATGTCGAGCATTTTGCCTTGTGGAAGGCCTTCAACGATGTCAAACAGGACAACGTCTCCGAGTTCACGCAGAGCACAAAGCTGAGCAAGAACGCCACCGATCTGCCCGCCACCGATGAGAGAAATCTTTTTACGTGCCATTTTTTGTTTCCTCCTTATTGATTTGTGTTGCAAAAGAAATGTGGGGAATGTCCGAAACCCCCACTATTGAGTAATCAAATATAACTACATGTTCTCGATCAGAGCATCGGCAAACCCGGAGCAGGAGAGCAGGATTGCACCCTGCATCATTCGCTCGAAATCATATGTTACACGTTTCTGCCCGATAGTCCTGTCGATGGCTTTTGTAATCAAGTCGGCAGCTTCCTGCCAGCCTATATACTCAAGCATCATGACACCTGAAAGAATTACGGAACCTGGGTTGACCTTGTCCAGATTGGCATACTTGGGGGCGGTGCCATGGGTAGCCTCAAAAATTGCATGACCTGTCTGGTAATTAATATTGGCGCCAGGTGCGATACCAATTCCACCGACCTGTGCAGCCAGGGCATCCGAGAGGAAGTCGCCTTCCAGATTCATAGTTGCAACCACATCAAATTCCTTGGCGCGAGTCAAAACCTGCTGCATGGTGATATCTGCAATAGTATCCTTTACCATCAGGAGTTTTTTCCACTGGCCGTTGCCATGGGTAGGCATAAGCATGATGGCTGCCTCAACTTCATTGCGGATGTCCTCTTTCTGTTTCGGGGACATCATATCATAACCGGGATCAATCTGTTTGGCGTTGTCTTCTACCGAAAGGCACGGCTTACGGTCCTGGTTATCGATGATCCAACTCTCGCGCTCTGTCACAACCTGATCACGGAATTCACCTTTGGCGACACCGTAGCCCCAATCCTTAAAGGCGCCTTCGGTGAATTTCATAATATTGCCCTTATGGACAATAGTCACCGAACGACGTTTATGATCAAGCGCATACTGTATGGCCGCACGGCACAAGCGCTCGGAACCTTGCCTGGAAATCGGCTTGATACCGATGGATGTAGTCTCCGGGAAGCGGATCTTTTTTACACCCATTTCTTCAATGAGGAATTTCTTGACCTTTTCGCAGTCAGGGGAACCGGTCATCCACTCAATACCGGCATAGATATCTTCACAGTTTTCGCGGAAGATAACCATATCAACATCTTCAGGTTTTTTGACCGGTGAAGGAACGCCTTGAAACCAACGTACCGGGCGAAGACATACATAGAGATCAAGCAATTGACGCAAAGCAACGTTTAGAGAGGTTATGCCTCCACCAATGGGGGTAGTAAGAGGCCCCTTGATGCCAACCATGAATTCCTTGAAAGCTTCAACGGTTTCGCCAGGTAACCATGCCATGTCACCCATTGAATCGCGGAATATATTGAAGGGCTTTTCACCGGCATATACTTCCATCCAGCTGATCTTCTTACTGCCTCTGTAAGCCTTTTTCACGGCAGTATCGAAAACACGTACCGAGGCTTTCCAGATATCAACACCAGTACCGTCTCCCTCAATAAAAGGAATGATCGGATTATTCGGTACAATCAGCTTTCCGAAGCTCCCCATGGAAATCTTTTCCCCAAGTGGAACTGTTAGATACGTATAAGCCATCAGCCCTTCTTTCGAGGAAAACATCCATCTGAAGACAAAACAAAAACAACATCAAAACAGGTTTTGCAGAAAAAAATTAAATGGCTGTATATCTGTATATATATGCAACCGAAAACAGGGCAGGAGTAACTAGCCGCCCACCCTGTTTCCGGCATGTTTAATTTATAGCGTCTATTATTGCATTCAAGGTTGCACTTGGGCGCATTGCTTTTTCCGTCTTAATCGGATCCGGCTGATAATAGCCACCAATATCCTGAGGCTTTCCTTGAGCTCCGATAAGCTCTTCATTAATCTTTGCTTCATTTTCTTGAAGCTGCTTGGCTACTACAGCAAAACGTGCTGCCAGATCCTTGTCTTTAGTCTGCTCGGCCAGAGCCTCTGCCCAGTACATTGCAAGATAGAAATGACTGCCTCTGTTATCTATCTGACCAACTTTACGAGCCGGGTTCCTGTTGTTATCAAGGAATTTGGCGTTTGCCTGATCAAGCGTATCTGCTAAAAGTTGAGCTTTTTCATTCTTGAAGGTGCTGGACAGATGCCGCAATGATTCCGCCAGCGCCAGGAACTCGCCGAGTGAATCCCATCTCAGGTACCCTTCCTTTACAAACTGCTGAACATGTTTGGGCGCCGAGCCGCCTGCACCAGTCTCAAAAAGTCCGCCACCAGCCAGAAGCGGCACGATTGAAAGCATCTTTGAACTCGTACCCAATTCAAGAATCGGGAACAGGTCGGTCAGATAATCCCTCAGGGCATTGCCGGTTACTGTAATCGTATCTTTACCATCTTTTGCCCGTTGCATGGCGAACTGCATAGCTTCCACAGGCGGCATGATTTGAATATCCAAGCCACTGGTATCGTGATCTTTCAGATAAAGATTAACTTTTTCGATCATCTGGGCATCATGTGCCCTGTTTTTATCCAGCCAGAAAATAGCAGGCGCTCCGGTTGCACGTGCCCTGTTTACAGCCAGCTTGACCCAGTCCCGAATCGGCAGGTCTTTTGCCTGGCAACCGCGCCAGATATCGCCCTCTTCCACTTCGTGCTGAAACAGTATCGCTCCCGACTCATCGACAACGCGCACCGTGCCGTCGGCGGGAATCTTGAACGTCTTGTCGTGTGAGCCGTATTCTTCGGCCTTCTGTGCCATCAGACCCACGTTCGACACACAACCCATGGTTGTGGGGTCAAACTGGCCGTTTTTCTTACAGAAATCAATACACTCCTGATACCACTCCGAGTAACATTTATCGGGTATCACGCACTTCACGTCATGGAGCTTTCCATCCGTACCCCACATCCCGCCGGAGTCACGCATAACGACCGGCATGGATGCGTCGATGATGATGTCGTTGCTGGCATGCAGGTTGGTGATCCCTTTGTCGGAGTCAACCATGGCAAGCTCGGGTCTTTTCTTGTAAACAGCCTGGATATCCGCTTCGATCTCGGCCTGCTTAGCCTCCGGCAAATTCTTGATTTTCAGATAAAGATCGCCCAGACCAAGATCCGGATTCACACCCAGTTCCTTGAAGGTTGCGGCATGTTTTTCAAAAACGTCCTTAAAGAAGACGGAGACGAAATGGCCG
>JBAYZR010000090.1:0-11182 GCA_041672425.1 Pedobacter sp.
TTCCATATTTCGCCTACAATCGATTTTGTGGCAGTCTTGAAGGGTAAAATGACCCTTGAAAAGGGCAACTTTATTGCTTCAGCGACTTTTTACGAGACCATCAAGCTTTAGTAAGTTAGAAGTTCTTTTCTGCGTTTTTCTGGCAGAAAAGAACTTCGTTAACGCACTTATCCTGTTTATAAGGGTCAGGCGCTTGGAACACTTTCATAGACTTCTGCCCGCAGCCTCAGCGAACAACTTCAACTTTTCCATCATAGCTGCAAACTTGGCTGGCTTAAGTGATTGGGGACCATCACTTGATGCGTGCTCCGGGTCAGGATGCACTTCAACGATCAGACCGTCTGCTCCGGCCGCAACCGCTGCAAAACTCATCGGCGCAACATAATGATGATTGCCTGTAGCATGCGAAGGATCGATTACTATTGGAAGATGTGTCTTCTCTTTGAGTACGGGGATTGCCGAAAGATCAAGGGTGTTGCGTGTGGCAGTCTCAAAGGTACGGATACCGCGTTCACAGAGGATCACCGACTGATTGCCTTCACTCATGATATACTCGGCGCTCATCAGGAACTCCTGAATCGTCATGGACATACCCCGTTTGAGCAGCACCGGTTTCCTCAACTGCCCAACCTTCTTCAACAGGGCAAAGTTCTGTGAGTTGCGGGCGCCGATCTGCAGGATGTCTGCGTACTGAGCCACCAGTTCGGCGGTTTCCGGGTTGATTACCTCGGTGACAATGGGAAGGCCCGTCAATTCACGCGCCTTGGCCAGCAACTTCAGACCATCCTCCTCCAGCCCCTGGAACGAGTAGGGCGAGGTCCGCGGCTTGAAGGCGCCGCCCCGCAGGATATGGGCGCCTGCCTTCTTGACTGCGATAGCAGACTCCATGATCTGCTGTTCGCTCTCTACCGAGCAAGGCCCTGCCATCATGATCACCTGATTGCCGCCGATAACCACGTCATCACTGATCCGCACCAGGCTCGACTCCTTTTTGATCTCCTTGGAGGCCAATTTGTAAGGCTGCAGGATCGGCACCACGCTTTCTACACCATGCATGGATTCCACAGACTGCAGTACCGCCTTGCCTCTTTCGTCTCCTACTGCGCCGATTACGTCCCGTGTTTCGCCGTGGATTACATGCGGCTTGTACCCAAGTTCGCGGATACGCTTCAACACCTCATCCCGATCCTTCTTTACCGCGCCTGCCTTCATTACTATAATCATTTGCCTCTCCCTTTCCCGCAAAACAAAGGGCCGTAAGGTTTCCCCCCGGCCCTGTTCACCGCTTCAGTCGCGGCAACAAAAAAACCGGGTGGACTTCCGTCCGCCCCGGCTTTGTGGTGTGTGATGTGGTCGCTTCGCTACGCTTACACCTCTACCCGGGCAGACGGCCTGAAAAAATAGCCGAACCAGAAAAAAAAGTAATAAGCATTAAAGAAGCGGATTGTTTCCATGGGTACGCAGTTAAGCACAGCCTCTCAAAAGTTGTCAAGGATAATAATCCGTTAATTTATAGAGAACAAAGTTACCCTGCAACTCCAGTCAATTGACTTGTCAACCAGCACCCGGTATGGTATTTGTATAAAATTTTAAACTAAATATGTTACACATTTCGTTTCGGGGGTAACCGTGAACCAGTTTTATAAGAATCTCGCTCTATGGCTTGTCATTAGCTTAATGATGATCCTGCTCTTCAATATGTTCAACAAACCGCGACCAACTGCTGAAAAGATCAATTACAGCGACTTTATTGCACAGGTAGATGCGGGCAAAATCACTTCGGTCACTATCCAGGGCAATGATATCCTCGGTAAATACGATGGGAAAGACGGCAAGGATTTCCGCACCTACAAACCTGCAGATGCTGATTTGACCGAAAAGCTCCTTGTAAAGAAAGTCACCATAAATGCCAAGCCGGAGGAGGAGAAGTTCTCCTGGTTCTCCATCTTCATCTCCTGGTTCCCGCTACTGTTGCTGGTGGGCATCTGGATCTTCTTTATGCGCCAGATGCAGGTCGGTGGCGGCAAAGCCATGTCATTCGGCAAAAGCCGCGCCAAGCTGCTGACAGAGTCCCAAGTAAAAATAACCTTCGAGGATGTGGCTGGTATCGAAGAAGCCAAAGAGGAGCTGAATGAGATCATCTCCTTCCTGAAGGACCCCAAGAAATTTACACGATTGGGCGGCCACATCCCCAAGGGTGTCCTGCTGATGGGCCCTCCAGGCACCGGTAAGACCCTGTTGGCCAGGGCCATCGCCGGTGAGGCAGGTGTACCCTTTTTCTCTATCTCCGGCTCCGACTTTGTGGAGATGTTCGTCGGCGTTGGCGCCAGCCGTGTACGCGACCTCTTCCTTCAGGGCAAGAAAAGCGCCCCCTGCATCATCTTTATTGACGAAATTGATGCTGTTGGCCGCCATCGCGGCGCCGGACTTGGCGGCGGTCATGATGAACGCGAGCAGACCCTCAACCAGTTGCTGGTGGAAATGGATGGTTTTGAATCCAACGAGGGTGTCATCCTTATAGCTGCCACCAACCGACCGGACGTACTTGATCCGGCGCTGCTGCGTCCCGGTCGCTTTGATCGGCAGGTGGTGGTTCCCCGGCCGGATGTCAAGGGACGAGAGATGATCCTCAATGTCCACGCCAAAAAGGTTCCTTTGTCCACTGATGTCGATCTGGCGGTCATCGCCCGTGGCACACCAGGTTTTTCCGGCGCCGATCTCGCCAACGTGGTTAACGAGGCGGCTCTGCTGGCAGCGCGTGAGGACAAAAACCTTGTCGAATCCATCGATTTTGACAACGCCAAGGATAAAGTGCTGATGGGCGTGGAACGACGCAGCATGGTGATCTCCGACGAAGAGAAAAAGAGTACAGCATATCACGAGGCCGGTCATACCCTGGTAGCCAGGATGATCCCCGGCACAGACCCGGTCCACAAGGTTTCCATTATTCCCCGCGGACGGGCCCTGGGCGTTACCATGCAACTGCCAATTGAGGACAAGCACAGTTACTCCCGCGAATCCCTGCTGGCTCGCATCGCCGTACTGATGGGTGGTCGCGCCGCCGAAGACATTATCTTCAAAACATTTACCACAGGAGCCGGCAACGACATTGAACAGGCTACAGAGATGGCCCGCAAGATGGTCTGTGAGTGGGGCATGAGTGACAGGATGGGACCACTTTCCTTTGGTAAAAAGGATGAGCAGATCTTCCTGGGACGCGAAATGTCCACCCACAAAAACTACAGCGAAGCAACTGCGGTGGAGATCGATACCGAGATAAAGCGCATCGTCGACGAGGGTTACGTGCGCGCCATGACCTTGCTGCAAGACAACATCCAGAACCTGCACAATATCTCCGAGTGCCTGATCGAAAAGGAAAATCTGACCGGAGCCGAGGTGGACGAGATCATTGCCGCGGGCACGCCGATCTATGGGCACAAGCCGGAGCAACACACACCGGAGCAACACACCGATATCCAGGCATAACATGAGCATCACTTGACTAACGCTGTGACAATACCGGCATTTTGGAGAACCGCAAACCGCGAATTATCATTGGCGCGTCCGCTTATCATGGGTATCCTCAATGTGACACCCAATTCCTTCTCCGATGGCAACTGTTTCCTTGACCCGGAACATGCAATCGACAGGGCCTTTGAGATGGCGGGTCAAGGCGCGGACATCATCGATATCGGCGGCGAAAGCACCCGACCGGGGGCAACGCCAGTGGATTCGGTTGAAGAACTGCGCCGGATAATGCCGGTACTCAAACTGCTTGACGGAAAACTCCCCTGCGCAATCTCCATCGACACATGGAAGAGTACTGTGGCTCGCGAGGCTCTTAATGCCGGAGCAGAGATCATCAATGACATCAGCGGATTCACCTTTGATCCGGAGATGGCCGCACTGGCAGCCCAGACCGGCGCCGGAGCAGTTCTCATGCATATACGCGGCAACCCGGCTAACATGCAACAAAACACCAGCTATACAGACCTGATGACGGAGGTCATTCATGGCCTGCGGAGTTCGGTACGGATTGCTGTTGATGCAGGTGTTGAGCGTGAACGGATTGTTGTCGATCCCGGCATGGGATTTGGCAAGGACACCACCGGCAACATGGAGATCCTCCGGCGTCTGCGGGAATGTACCGGTCTCGGGCTGCCTGTGCTGGTCGGGTCATCCCGCAAGGCATTCATAGGCAAAACCCTGGCGAGAGACGTCGGCGAACGCATCCACGGAACAGCCGCCACGGTTGCCCTCGCTGTTGCCAATGGCGCCTCGATACTGCGCGTGCACGATGTCCGCGAGATGCGCGATGTAGCCTACATGGCCCATGCAATTATTAATGGGAATTACGAAGCATGAATTCATAATTCTGAATTCGTTTTGTTAAGAGGGGCCGAATGCCCGAATTTCTGGACAGCTTCACCCTGCTCGATCTTTTAGATATCCTTATCGTGGCTGTCATCATTTACAATTTCGCACTCTTCCTGAAACAAGAGATCGCTATCAGGCTGCTGGTCTTCTTGCTGGTCTTTTTCATAGCCTTCTACTTTTCGCTATTTTCAGGCTTTACTTCCACCATTTGGCTGCTGCGCAACATCTTTTCATCATCCCTGATTATACTGGCTATCATCTTCCAGGGCGATATCCGCCGCATCTTTTTGGCTCTGGGGCGGCGACAGGCCGAATGTCCGGTACATGACGAGGTGGCCGAGACGATAGATGAGCTGATCAAGGCTGTCAGCGAGATGGCGCTGAAACGAATCGGGGCGCTTATCGTCATTGTCCGTCAGATACCCATTGATCATTTGGTACAGGTTGGCACAGAGATAGATGCCAAGGTCACCAGCGAATTGCTCAATTCCATCTTTCTGCCCTACTCGCCTATCCACGACGGAGCGGTGATCATCAACAAGGGAAAGCTGACAAAAGCCGGCTGCCTGCTCCCGCTCTCCCATAACCCGGACATTGCCAAAAGCTTCGGCACGAGACATCGAGCCGCCCTTGGATTATCAGAATTAGTGGATGCTCTGGTGATGGTCGTGTCCGAGGAAACCGGCAAAATCTCGTTGGTTCACGATGGCAAAATCAATTATGATGTTGAATCATCTGAAGTCCGTCGTATGCTCAGGAAGGCGCTCGACGGCAAACGCCTGCAGAAACCGGCTATCCCGGGTGAACCATGAAAACCGCATCAATGGCATTTGAGACAGCCAAACAATTTTGCACACGTAATCCCTCCCTCAGAATCCTCAGCCTGGGTGTGGCTCTCTGTATCTGGAGCGTTACGGCAATTCCTCGGGAAACACGCTATGATCTTGTCCTCCCGGTGGAATTACGAAACATACCGCCAGGATATGCACTGGCATCGCAACCGGCTGGAAATATACGTTTCACATTGTCCGGACCATCCATATTGATTGACGGAACACGACGATCCAATCCAGTCCTGATTCTCAACCTGCGGGGGATCAACTCCGGAAAGACGATCTTTTCGCATCTGGAAACAAATCTGAACCTGCCGGAAGATATCCGCGTAACCAGAATTTCACCGGCATCAATAGAAATCAACCTGATCAGGAAACAGACTCAATCTTCAGAAGGAGGCCCTCAATAGTGAAAAAACTGTTCGGAACTGATGGAGTACGCGGTGTTGCCAATGTCTATCCCATGACAACCGAAATGGCCATGCAATTGGGACGGGCTGCGGCATATATATTCAAGAGCAGCAGTAAACGCAGGCACCGCATTGTGATCGGCAAGGACACCCGCCTTTCCGGCTATATGCTGGAGAACGCCCTGGTAGCTGGCATCTGCTCAATGGGAGTGGACGTACTGATAGTTGGGCCGCTGCCCACACCAGGCATTGCCAACATCACCTCATCCATGCGGGCTGACGCAGGCGTGGTCATTTCAGCATCCCACAACGCCTTTCAGGACAACGGCATCAAATTTTTCTCTGCTGATGGTTTCAAGTTGCCGGACGAGATAGAACTAAAGATTGAAAAACTGATCGAGACCAATAAAATCGATGCACTGCGACCAACCGCCACCGAGGTCGGCAAGGCCTTCCGCATCGACGATGCTGCTGGTCGCTACATTGTTTTCCTCAAAAACACCTTTCCTACGGAGATGGATCTCTCCGGCCTCAAGATTGTGCTGGACTGTGCAAACGGCGCCGCCTACAAGGTTGCTCCGGCTGTTTTTGAAGAACTGGGGGCAGAGGTAATACCGCTGGGAGTCAATCCGAACGGAACCAATATCAATGCCGGCTGCGGTTCAACCTATCCATCCGTGATCAGTGAAGCTGTCAAACAGCACCGTGCCGATATCGGCATTGCTCTGGACGGAGACGCTGACCGGGTCATCGTCTGTGATGAATTCGGCAACGAGGTCGACGGCGACCATATCATGGCTATCTGCGCCAGCGACATGCTGAAGCGCAAACTCCTCAAAAAGAAGACCCTGGTGGCAACAGTCATGAGCAACATGGGGTTGGACATAGCACTTAGGAAGGCCGGCGGTAAAATTGTCAAGACCGATGTAGGTGATCGTTACGTGGTGGAAGAAATGCGCAAGCATGGCTACAATCTGGGAGGCGAGCAGTCAGGCCATATGATCTTCCTGGATTACAGCACAACCGGTGACGGAATTCTTTCGGCCCTGAAACTGCTGGCGGTCATGCGTCGCGAAGGGCAACCTCTTTCGGAACTGGCCGAGATCATGATTCCGCTTCCCCAGGTGTTGTGCAATACCCGTGTCAGTGAAAAGCGCGACATCCTTTCCTTCAGCGATGTAGCAGCCAAAATCAGCGATGTTGAGGAGAAACTGGGTAACGAGGGACGGGTGCTGATACGCTATTCCGGCACCGAACCGCTGCTGCGGGTAATGATTGAGGGGCAGGATAAATACGAGATTACCACCTGGGCCAACGAGATCTGCGATCTGGTAAAGACACATATTGGAGAGAAGTAGAAAAACCCTTTTGTGACAAAATTGGCGGTATCAGCAAGTCTGAAACCGCCATGGTTTTTACATGGAAAGCCCCATAAACAACGTAGAACAACAATTCTTCAACGACCTGAAGAAAAAACTCCGGACCTCTGCCAATAAGCTGCTGTCATCGCTGGATCCCGCAGAGTTCGGAATAAGTATTGGGTACATGAAGGATCGCGTGTTGAGGGATTTTACCACAGCAGACATCCGAAATCGTAAATTGCTGAATGGCATCCCTCTTGGGAACCCTTAGATAGAGGATTAATGATGTATGAATTGATTGCACAAACGTTTGTCAACCTACCAGGAGATAGTTATGTCTAGCGTCCATTCTCTAAGCATAACCGGCTACAAATCCATTCGAGAACTGAAGAACTTCAAGCTGAATGAGCTGAACGTGCTGATTGGGGCCAACGGCGCAGGCAAGAGCAACTTTATAAACCTGTTCCGTCTACTCAACGAGATGTACGAACAGCAATTACAGCTTTATGTGCAGAAACAGGGCGGCCCTGACACCCTCCTGCACTTTGGCAGGGGTACAACAGACAGGATGCATGCCGAGTTTTATTTCGCCAAGAACGGATACAAATTTGACTTGGTTCCCACTGCCGACAATCGACTGGTTTTTGAGCAGGAAATCAGTTGGTTCGGCGGAGTATTTTACAAAACCACGTCAAGTGCAGTGCTGGGCACGGGGCACGATGAGTCAAAGCTCAAGGATGCAAAAGATGGTTATTCACAGTATGTCAGGCCATCAGTCAGCAATTGGCGCGTTTATCATTTTCACGACACGAGTGAAACAGCCAAGGTGAAGCAGAAGCGCCCTGTTAACGACAATCTTCGTCTCAAGGCCGACGCAGAGAATTTGGCGGCTTATCTGCGCATGCTAAAAGAAAAACATGAGGCAGAATATCAGCGAATTGTCGAGACCATTCGTCTGGTTGCCCCCTACTTTGGGGACTTTGTGCACCGCTCGGGTGAACAGGAATATGTGGAGCTGGAATGGACGCAGATAGGTAAGCCTGATACTCCATTCAAGGCCCACATGCTGTCGGACGGCAGCTTACGCTTTATCTGTCTTGCAACCCTTTTGCTGCAACCTGTTAAATTGTTACCCGACACAATACTGATTGACGAACCGGAACTGGGTTTACATCCTTATGCTGTTTCGGTACTGGCGGATATCTTTAAACAAGTGGCAGAAGACCGGCAATTGATTGTGTCAACACAGTCAGTTGAACTGATAAATGAACTGTCACCTGAAGATATCGTGGTAGTCAATCAAGAGGATGGCGTATCCACCTTCAAGCGTTTCACTACAGAAGAGTTATCAGGCTGGCTTGGAGAATATGCAATGGGTGAGATCTGGAAACGCAACATCCTCGGCGGAAGGCCATAACATGGTAGAGGTCATTATATTTGCCGAAGGTCAAACAGAAGAAAAGTTCATAAAACAAGTGGTTGCGCCAGCTTTACGACATTTGCAGGTCTTTGTAAAACCGCAGACCTTGAACACGTCGCTGAGCGCAAAGGGCGGCGCAGTAAGTTTTAACCGGCTCAAATTCAATGCAAGAAATACGCTCCGCCAGAATGCAAATTTAATGTTAAGCACCTTCCTTGACCTCTACGCACTTGATCCTGATTTTCCGGCATTTGATGAAGCAAAACAAAAGGCGGATGTTTATGATCGTGTACAATGCCTTGAAACTGCGCTCCATGAAGCCATTGTTGAGCATGTGGGCTGCCGCTCTGACCGCTTTCTGCCTCATATCCAGCCGTATGAATACGAAGGCTTGCTGTTTTCAGATGTGGTGACGCTGAGTACCATCGAACCCACATGGTCTGCCAGCTTAAAAAATCTTATCAAAATAAGGAGTTCAGTTGAAACTCCAGAACATATTAATGACGGGTATGAGACCAAGCCATCTAAACGGCTCGAAGATCTGTTGTCTCCCAAATACAAAAAAACTACGCATGGTCCACGTGCGGCAGAGCGAATTACGCTCAGTGTTATTGAGCGTGAGTGCGCACATTTTAAGGTATGGATGGACGCACTGAGGGGACTTGCAAACTATGATTAATGAAAAATAAAATCGAAGAGAAGTCTTCGAAGCGCTGATTCAATTGGCCATGGAGTTCCAAGAGATAATGGCCCGGGATGAGCCTCTGGGGCTGAAGCTTGACGAAATAGCCTTTTATGTACTGACAACCGTGGTATAAGGAATATAAAGCATGGCAAAACTTGGACTTAACGTCGATCACATAGCCACCGTACGTCAGGCGCGGGGGGGCATCGAGCCCGATCCGGTGACCGCCGCTGCCATGGGTGAGATAGCCGGCGCTGAAGGGATTACGATTCACCTGCGGGAAGACCGTCGGCATATTCAGGACCGTGATCTGGAAATTCTGCGCAAGACCATCAAGACCAAGCTGAATCTTGAGATGGCTGCTACCCAGGAGATGGTTCGCATTGCCCTCAGGATAAAGCCGGAGCAAGTCACGCTGGTTCCGGAAAAACGCCAGGAACTCACCACTGAAGGCGGCCTGGATGTGATCCTCAACCTCAAATCCATCAGCGATGCAGTCAAGCGCCTGCGTGAGGAGGGGATCGTTGTCAGCCTGTTTGTAGATCCGCATCAGGAGCAGATCAAGGCTGCCAACAAGAGTGGCGCCGATTACATCGAGATTCACACCGGCGCCTACGCAGAAGCTGGCAATTGGAAGAGCCAGGAGCGGGAACTGGAGGGGATCGACACTGCCATCAAGTTGGCCCGCAAGGTTGGAATGGGCGTCAACGCGGGACATGGTCTCAACTATGTCAACATCAAAGCGCTGGCTGCCATCGGCGGTATCGAAGAATACAACATTGGCCATTCCATCATCTCCCGTGCCATGCTGGTTGGGCTTGACCGGGCTGTGAAAGACATGGTGGAATTGATCAAGTACGCATGATTTACGGAATCGGCGCCGATATCGTTGTTTTCGAACGTTTCCAGCGTTTTATCGACAAGGACAATAGCGCACTCCTGAAACGGCTGTTCTCCGAACAGGAACGTGAGCGCTGTGAAGCCAGAAAAGATTCCGCAGCCTGCTATGCAGCCCGCTTCGCCGCCAAGGAGGCGTTTTTGAAGGCACTCGGCAGCGGGTTGCGTGATGGCCTGTCCTGGCTGGACATGGAGGTCGTCAACGATGAATTGGGAAAACCGGGTTTGCATCTATCCGGCAAGGCCCTTGAAGTTTTCAACGCCAAACAATTGAGTACTATTTACCTTTCCCTTTCACACGATGGTAGCTATGCCGTTGCAATGGTTGTTCTGGAGATATAAATGATGAGGATTGTTACCGCAGATACCATGCAGGAGATCGATAAGCAAACAATTGAGAAGTACGGCATTCCCGGACTGACACTCATGGAAAACGCAGGCCGCTGCTGTGTGGAAACGATCATTGCCGAGTTCGGACTCAAAGGAACCAACCACGCGGTTGTCCTTGCCGGAAAAGGAAACAACGGTGGCGACGGCTACGTCATCGCACGATTGCTCAGCCAACAGGGGTGGAGTGTCAAGGTGTTCGTCCTTGCCGAGCGTGAGCAGATTTCTGGTGATGCAGCTACCAACCTGGAGAAACTGCCTTCGAACATGATTGACTTCTGTCCCAACAAAGGTCAACTCCCGGGCCTCCATATGGAGGAAATCATCCAGGCCGATCTGATTGTGGATGCCATGTTTGGCACGGGACTATGCAACGACATAGGCGGGGTTTACCTGGAGACCATCGAATTGATTAATGCCTCCGGCAGGCCGGTACTGTCAGTGGATATACCCTCGGGCATCCACGGTACAACAGGCAGGATGTTGGGTGATGCGATTTGGGCCAACATCACAGTCACCTTCGCTTTTGAAAAGCTGGGACATCTACTTTACCCCGGCGCCGAACATACCGGCAAACTGATAATTGCAGACATAGGCATCCCGCAACAACTTATGGAGACTGCGTCCGGATACGATTTACTCAACGATGAGAGTATACGTCCCATGTTGCGCCGACGTGACCGTATGGCTCACAAGGGACATTTCGGCCATTGCCTGATAATTGCCGGATCTACCGGCAAGACCGGCGCTGCCGCACTCTGCGCCAATAGCGCCGTGCGTACCGGATCCGGACTGGTAACCCTGGCTGTTGC